>CASEHR010000100.1 GCA_949287785.1 uncultured Bacillota bacterium
CCATCGTGGTAAAGAACAGCGTGTTTGACGATCGACAAGCCAAGGCCTGTACCGCCCAATTCTTTTGACCGCGATTTATCGACCCTGTAAAACCTTTCGAAGATCCGGTCCTTGCTGGAAGACGGGATCCCAATACCATCGTCGGCAACTTCGATACGGACATTATCACCATCTTCTTTAAGCGATACATTGACATGACCATTCACATTGCCATACTTGATCGCATTATCGACCAGATTGTTGATCATCTCTTCTAAGACATTGTGATTACCGATGATCGATGCTTTACCATCTACCGACAGACTGATCTTCTTTTTATCAGCGCCCGGTCTCTGGTGCTCGAATATCTCTTCGGTGAGCTTTTTAAGATCGACCTTTTCATGTTCATTGAATTCAGCCCTGGCATCAAGGCTTGACAGATGGATGATATCTTCGACGAGTTTGATCAGCCTTTGTGCTTCATCATATATATTGGCGGCCAGATCCCTGGTGTCGTTTATATCAGCGACTCCGTTTTTCATGATCTCGGCAAAGCCGGATATCGTCGTTAAAGGTGTCTTTAACTCATGCGATACATTGGCGCTGAATTCCCGGCGCATCTTTTCCTGCAATTCTTTTTCCGTGATGTCAAAGACGATGATCGTCGCTCCTTCAACTTCCTCTTCGTCGTTTTTTGCCGGACCCATGATCACATCGTAGATCCGTTTGTCTTTTTCGATGTGGATATTCTGCTTGTGACCGGCCAATACTTCTTCGATCGCTTTCATGAATTCTTGCGAACGGTAGATCTCATATACGCTGTCACCGATATCGACATCATCAATCTTGAAAAGAGCCTTCATCGCCTGATTGATGGTGACGATATTAGCTTCCTTATTGATCATGATGATGCCTTCGTTCATATTGCGCACGATCAGTTTGAATTCATCCTGTCTTTTCTGAAGTTCATTGAATTGTTTATTGATCGTATAGTTCTGCCTTTCGATCTTCGAATAGAGCGGATTGAGTTCCTTATACGGGGCGATGAGACCTGTACTTTCAAGATCGATCTCGTTGATCGGTTTGACGATCTTCTTAGCCAGACGATGAGCGACAAAGAAGGTCACCGCCATGACGATGATGAAGATCCAAAGGATATGGACGGACATCCTCAACAAGATGGTCGTCGTCGTGTCGGCATTCGATGATATGCGCAATACATTGCCGTTTTCCAAAAGCGTAGCTACATAGATACTCTGTTTGCCGATGCTTTCCGAATAGCGGCTGGCATATCCCCAGCCATCAGCCAGCGCTTCACGCACCTCTTCCCGGTCACTGTGATCTTCAAGATCATCCGTATCAGCGGCATTATCATAGATCACTTCGCCGTCTTTATCGATGATCGTTACCCTTTGGTCGACATCCGCTTCATCAAAATAAGCGATCCCTTCATGGTCGACACCGACCTTGACCAAAGCTACCTCTTGTCTGAGGTTGGCCTCGATGTTGCCTTCAAATTCATGATACAAGACATTGAAGAAAAGACCGATCGTCACAACGATCGCTACGACAGCACTGATCATGCAGTATTTGAATATCTTACTTGTCATTATCTTCTCCGATCTTATAACCGACACCTCTGACGGTCCTGATATAATCGCCGGTGCCGTTAAGCTTTGTCCTCAATGTCCGGATATGGACATCGACAGTCCTGCTTGAATCTTCAAATTCATATCCCCATACCTGGTTGATGATCTCTTCGCGGGTAAAACAGACACCGGGTCTTGACATCAGAAGAGCCAGGATGTCGAATTCCTTTTTGGTAAGCGTCACTTCATTTTCGGCGACGGTAACTTTACGCTGCGCTTTGTTGAGTCGCAGATCACGGTACTTGAGATCCTGATCATGCTTTGTCTTTTGCGTCCTTCTTAAGACCGCATTGATCCGGGCAATGAGCTCCATGACCCCGAAAGGTTTGGCAATATAGTCATCAGCTCCCTCATCAAGACCGAGGACCTTGTCATATTCCGTTCCCCGTGCCGTCAGCATGATCACCGGAATATCACGATATAAGACATCCGCCTTCAGCTTCTTTAAGATGCTGATGCCATCTTCTTGCGGCAGCATGATATCCAATAAGATAATATCCGGTTTCTGTTTTTTGAGCGCATCGTAAAAGTCCGATGGTGTCTCAAAACCCCGGTTGTCGATCCCTTCTTTAGACAGCGAATACATCACGAGTTTACGGATGCCCGCATCATCCTCCAGTATGTAGATCATATTAACCTTCGACAGCGAATATGACCGATTCGGCGATATTGGTACTGTGATCGCCGATCCGCTCCAGGTATTTGGCGATCATGAGGATATCGACGATCGATTCTCCTTCACCTTCGTTTTTGACGATGAAACTGACGACTTCATCCTTGACATCAGAGAAGATGTCATTGACCTTCTGATCCCGGTCTAAAACAGCCTGTGCCAAAGCGACATCCTTTTTGACAAAGGAATCGACGCTGTCTTTGACCATCGTTGTGACGACTTCACACATATCCTTGAGTCTGGTATCACGGATCATCGTCGCGCTTGTAAAGTCCTTGAAAAGATCGATGATATCAAAGGTCTGATCGCCGATCCGCTCTAAGTCCGAGACCATCTTCAGGACAGCGCTGATAAGACGCAGATCAGAAGCGACCGGCTGTTGAGAGAAGATCAGCTTAAGACATGCTGATTCGATCTCCTTTTCTTTGGTATCGGTCTTTTTCTCGAGGTCGGAGCATTTATTATACAGCTCCTGGACAAAGACCCCGATCTCGATCTGATTTTTGACACAATTGATTGCCTCTTCACACATGCTGCCCATGTTGATGAGGTCGGTATTAAGTTTGTTTAGTTCATTGATAAATTTCTCGCGCATCATCCAAACCTTCCTGTAATATAGTTTTCTGTTCTTTCATCACTCGGTTTTGAGAAGATGATATCGGTCTTATCGATCTCGACCATCTCACCAAGCAAGAAGAACGCCGTATAATCCGATATACGTGCTGCCTGTTGCATGTTGTGGGTAACGATGACTATAGTATAATCTTTTTTTAATTCCAATACCAAATCCTCGATCTTGCTGGTGGAGATCGGATCAAGAGCACTTGTCGGCTCATCCATTAAGATGACCTCCGGATTCATCGCTATGCAACGGGCGATACAAAGACGCTGCTGCTGACCGCCGGAAAGGCCCATTGCGCTCTCCTTAAGACGATCTTTGACCTCATCATAAAGGGCAACATCCTGCAGGGATTTGATGACGATCTCTTCAAGCTTCTTTTTGTCTTTCAATCCCTGGCATTTGGGGCCATAGGCGATATTGTCAAAGATGCTCATCGGGAAAGGATTCGGTTTCTGGAAGACCATTCCGACCTTTGTCCTGAGGTCGACGACATCTTGTTTATCACCATTGATATCCTGGCCGTCTTTAGTGATCGTCCCGACGACCTTACATCCTTCGACCAGATCGTTCATCCGGTCAAGACACCTCAAAAAGGTCGATTTACCGCAACCCGAAGGTCCGATGAGGGCGGTCACTTTATTCTTATAGATATCGAGATTGATATCCTTGAGGGCTTGTTTCTCGCCATAGAAGAGATCGAGATTTCTTACTTCAAAACATTTTTCCATTAAAGACTCCTTACATAAATGACCGCGCAAAGCGTTTGCCGATCAGTTTGACGATAAAGTTGATCACAAAGACGATAACCAGGATGATCAGTGATATTGCGCTGGCCAATTCGTAGTTCGGTTGTTCACCGGACATGATCGACCAGATCATGAGGGCTAATGATGTACCTTGTGACAAGATCGTTGGATTGTCGCTGATGACAGTGCTGGTCGTATAGACCAAAGCAGCTGATTCACCGATGACCCGGCCGATACCAAGCAGTACACCTGTCAGGATACCATTGACAGCACAGGGCAAAACGACCTTGAAGATCGTCTGTGACTTGGTCGCGCCAAGCGAAAGACTCCCATCCCTGAGACTTTGCGGCACGACAATAAGCGCTTCTTCGGTCGAAGAGATGATCGTCGGCAAAAGAATGATCGCCAGGGTAAGGCCGCCCAATAAGACACTGGTACTGTTGGCCCCGACCATTTGGGTGACCGGGAATAAAACGGTAACCCCCATAAGACCATAGACGATACTCGGAACGCCGGTCAGTGTATCGATACCTTGTCTGATCAACGAATTGATCTTGGTCTTGGCAGCATATTCATGCAGGTAGATGGCTGCACCGATCCCGATCGGCAAAGAGATCAGAAGTGAGATGAGGATCAGATAAAGGGTGACGATGATCGAACCACGGATACCACCACCAAGCGTCTCATAGTTGATCGAAACGATGCCTTTCGCATTCGTCTCCAATATACTTACGAGGTTTTCAGCACTTTCCATCGAACCCCGCGACAAGAAGATGCTCTCACCGGCATCATCAAGATAGTAGATATTTGATACGACGCTGCCTTCACTGAAAGTTACTGCGGCATTGTCGTCACCGGCAACCGTCGAGTAAAGATCGGCAAACGGCGAAGCAGGATCGACATAGACCACAGTGATCTCATCATCGCCATGCGCCGTACTGACATCTTCAAAAGCTATGCCCCAGGTATTTGAATAGTAGCCTTCACCACTATAATCACCCGGTGTCTGGTATTCATATGTCTCATTGACGGCTGCATTACCGGTCTCGGCGTAGTAATCCGAAGACAACAAGTGCCAATTGATACTGGAAGCACCGGTAACGACAAGATAAAGCAGGATCGAACCCAGGATCAGGACACCGATGATACTGGAAAGATAGGTCAAAAGATTTAAAGCGTGGTCTTTTCTCTTTCGTGTCATACCTGATTACCGATCCTTTTCTTGACCTGGTTCAAGATCCAGTTTGAAGCGAAGATGACGACGATTAGCACAAGGCCGACCGAAAACCTGATGTCGTAGTCAAGACCACTGGTCTCTTTCAAGCCCGTGAGCATCGTACTGGTCAGAGTACGCGTGATATCGAATAAGTCGAATGTCGGACCGAACAGTTTGTTGCCGGCGACCATCGAAACGGCCGTTGCCTCACCGAAAGCCCGGCCAAGACCTAATATCGCACCGGCGAAGATACCGGATTTGGCTGCTGTAAGGACAACTTTGAAATTGGTCTGTGTCTTAGTGGCACCTAAAGCCAGCGAGGCTGATTCCAGGTCCTTGTCGACAGCCTTGATCGCCGTGATCGACATTGAAGTAAGCGTCGGGAAGATCATGATCGCCAAAAGGATGATGACCGCCAGTAAACTCGAACCGCCGAAAGTTGCGATCCCCAAAGATGAAGCAAGTGAGCGGACCATAGCGGTAATGACACCACTTGCGAAAATTCCATAGACGACACTCGGTACACTGGCCAGAAGTTCAATTACGCTCTGCATCGCCGCCCCAAGCTTTTTAGGCGCGATCTTGGCGATGAACAGTGATGTAAGTACCGAGATCGGAAATGACAGCAATAAAGCCAGGAAAGAACAGATCAGGGTGTTGATAATGATAAAACCGACACCGTAAGTCGCTGTATCCTGCCTGTAGACACTGCCGGTCAGAAATGAAAGCAGATCGACCTGTCCGAATTCATATCCCGGCAAAAAAGGTGAAATACCTTTGATGCATACAAAAGCAACGATGATGATGATGAAACTAGCGGACAAAATCGCCATCCCCATGAAGAGACAGCGAAATATTTTGTCGATAGTTTTGTTTCTTTTGATGCGTTTACTGTTCGCAAACATGATTACTCAGCATCAAAGCTTGTCTTTGTACCGCTGAAGATATCGTGTGCTTCCTGTTGGCTAATATCCGTCATCGGATTGGTTGCTTCGACGATCACAACGACGGCATCTTTACAGATCTCGCCGCTTTCAAGTGCACCGCTGACATCTTCATCATCGTTGAAAGCACGAGAAGCGAAACCGATATCGATCGCATTGGCGCCGTCTTTTTCACTGCCCAGCGTTCTTGGGACCGCATCACCTGAACCGGTCTGTGCCATAGCGTAATCAACATTACCTGCTAGTGGCTGGAAGGCTTGTAAACATGCCGATACGACCTTTTCAACTGATGTCGAACCACCGGTACGGATCGTGATGCCTGAGTTATCCTGCTCTAATACCGGATAGTTAGCAGCCAGCTCTGACCAAGCGACCGCTTCAGACATGTCGACGATACCACCGTTTTCCTGAACGACTGTCAGACCTTCGACTGATTGTGTCATATAAGCGATAAATGCTTCGACTAGCTGTTGTTTTTCATCTGATTCATAATCACCATCAGCTCTGGTGACATAGTTGAATGGTCTTTGCATCTTATATGAACCATCGAGAACTGTCTCAGATGTAGGTTCAACACCTTCAAATGACAGTGCCTTGACATTGTTTGCTTCAAAATCGGTTGTAAGGGAAGCGTAACCGATACCGTTGACATCCTGACCTACACGGGTAGCCATATCACCATTGGATGAGACTTCACTGGCTGCACTTGTCAATTCACCTTCACCAAGACCGATCGCATCTTCAAATGCTTCTCTTGTTCCGCTTGATGAATCACGGGTGTAGACATTGATCGTACTTGAAGTTGAAGTACCACCTGTTGTCTGTGAGCCTTCAGTGCCTGTTTGTGCACCTTGGCAAGCTACTAAGCTCAAAGCCAAGATAGCTACGATGAATAAACTTAAAATCTTCTTCATATAAAATCTCCTCTTGTTTACGTAGGAGATTGTAATCGGTGATTGTTAAATAGATAGTGACATAAATGTTAAATCGCGGTTAAATCGACGTCGGTACTGTCTATATCGATGATATCATCGACCGCAATGATCAGATCATCGCTAAGGATCAGCCTTTTATTTGCTTTATCGATCCTTTTTATTGCCGATATGGTCGTCATATACGCTCCGCCGTCCTTTTTATCATCCGCTTTAAAATAAGTGATCACATATTCAAGATCTATGTTTGCTTCCATATAATACAGTTTCCGGTCAAGGATATCCTTTGCCGATTCATCGAGTTCGATCTTCTTTTCGACATGACGGCCTTTTTCTTTGACTTTTTCATCATAGCCGACCAAAGCGGCAAAAGGTGAAAATTGCGCAGCTCTTTCCCTCATACTCATCATCCGGTGCCGATGGCTTTTGATGTATGGCTTATCGATGATGTCCTCATATTTCATGCCTTATGACCTCCGATCTGATCATTGCGGTCGATCCCGGTCGCTTCATTTAAAAAATCCGTTCCTTTTAGGACAGCATTTTTGCCGAAGCGCTTTTTGAGATCGATGATCGCCCTTTGCGCTTTTTTATCCTTTTCGATCATCTCATCACTCCTTTGATCCTTTTCATCATAACCTTTGAAAAGATCGATCTCCCGGTAGTTTTCTTTTTTTACATCCTCATCGATCACATCAGCGGCGACGATGTTGATCCTTCGGATCAATAGCTTTTTATCTGTTATATCAGCATAAAGACTGATCGCTTTTTCTTTCAATGCATTGAATGATGAAGTATATATGCCAAGATCGATCGTCCCATGCGCCTGTTTTGGTGTCTTTCGTCCATAGCGGTCAGTGACGATATCCCCATGATAGTCATCACCGATATTAGCGATATCATAGCCGATGGTGATCACAAGCTTCTTCGTCTTGAGATGTCGATAGACAAGATCCAGCGAGAGACTGTCGACCATCTCCGTCAAGACGGTCTTTGCCTCAGAAAAGGAGTACGGCACATGCAATACCTGTCCCTGCCCGATACTGTTGTTAGCTGGTTTATATGCTTTGATGTCTTTCATCCGGCATGGTTCATAACCAAAAGCGTGATCGATCAAAAGCTCGGCATTGACGCCGAATTGGTCGTAAAGACGATCTTCATTCAACGGATCACGGGAATATCTGGCGATATCACCCATCGTATATAACCCGAGTTTACCGAGTCTTTCGGCATATCCCTTGCCGATGCGCCAGAAATCACGAAGCGGCGTATGATCCCACAATTTATGACGATAGCTGATCTCATCAAGGCTAGCGATCCGCACCCCGTTTTCATCAGCTTCGATATGTTTGGCGACGATATCCATCGCCACTTTAGCCAGATACAGATTGGTACCGATACCCGCAGTCGCCGTGACACCGGTATTCTTTAAGACATCTTTGATCATCGTCATCGCCAGCTCTTGTGCTGTCATCTTATAAGTATGCAGATAGTCGCTTGCGTCGATGAAGACCTCATCAATCGAATAGACATGGATATCATCCGGGGCGACATATTTCAGGTAGATCTCATATATCGCACTGCTGATCGCCATATAACGGGCCATCTTGGGGGCAGCGATGATATAGTCGACTTTAAGATCAGGCGTTGTGTCAAGTTCCCGCTTATCACATGATGATGCCTTGAATTCCTTCCGCCGATTGATGATCTTTCTTTTTTCATTGACCTTGTCGATCTTTTCGATCACTTCATAAAGTCTTGGCCGGCCACTTATCCCATAGCTCTTTAAAGAAGGTGATACCGCAAGACAGATCGTCTTCTCTGTCCTTGAAAGATCAGCGACCAGAAGATTGGTATGCAAGGGATCCAGACCGCGATCGACACACTCGACCGAAGCATAAAATGATTTGAGATCGATGGCTATATAAACACGTTCCTTCATACTTCGATGATAACACATCTTTTCAAGATCCCGGCAATGAAAAAACGACCGGCTGACCGATCGTTTAAAATATCAGACACAAATACCTTTGTCATCCCGATCTTATCAGATCGTCTTGGTCTTGTTCTGATCATTGTACATGAGATCATAGATCTCAGATACCGGCTGATGATTGGATATCGCCGCAATGATCCGGGCCAACAGTTTACCGGTCGACAAGACTTCGACCTTGTCACATTTAGCTTTAAATTCCGCACTCAATGGGATGGTGTTGGTGATGACCATCTTCTTGATCGGTGAATTCTGGATATTCTCAGCTGCATTGCCGGAGAAGACGCCATGGGTAACGGCGACATAGATATCTCTGGCACCCTTGTCTTTTAAGATGTTGCAGCCGGCAACGAGCGACCCGCCGGTATCACAGATATCATCGACGACGATGACATCTTTGCCGACGACATCACCGATGACATTCGTCGCTTCACAGACATTAGGTCTCGGTCTTCTCTTGTCGATGATCGCAAGCGGAACACCGAGCGCTTCCGCCAGTCTTCGCGCTCTGGTCGTACCACCATGATCAGGCGATACCGCAACGACATTGGCCATGTCGAGACCGATATGCTTATAGTGATAAGCCATCATCGGAATACAAGTCAGATCATCGGTCGGAAAATTGAAGAAACCCTGGATCTGCGTAGCGTGCAAGTCGATCGTGACGACCCGATTGGCACC
>CASEHR010000101.1 GCA_949287785.1 uncultured Bacillota bacterium
AGCGCACATAACACGGTCCATCGATCGTGGCGACATGTCTGATCAGTGCTTTGGTCTCATAGTAATCCGAGGCGACGAAGACCCGCATATTGGGAAGTGAGCGCATCAGGGCTATATCCTCGATCGCCTGATGACTGGCACCATCTTCACCAACACTCAGACCGGCATGGGTCGCAACGATCTTGACGTTCAAGCGTGGGTATGCGATCGAATTACGGATGATCTCAAAAGCCCGGCCGGCGGCAAAGACGGCAAAGCTCGATGCGAACGGGATCTTCCCGCTGGCGGCCATACCGGCTGCCATGCCAAGCATATTACACTCGGCGATCCCGGCGTTGAAATGTCTTGCGGGATCGGCTTTCTTCATCTCGGCTGTTTTAGTCGATTTGGACAGATCGGCATCAAAGACGACAACATCCTTATTTACTTCCGCCAGCTCTTTTAGAGCTTCACCATAAGCAACTCTCGTTTCGTGTTTCATGCTTCCTCCTCATCTAATTCAGCCATTGCCTGTTTATATTGTGCTTCATTGGGCGCACTGCCATGCCATGCAGCATCGTTTTCCATAAAGGAAACACCTTTACCCTTTACAGTATGAGCGATGATCACCTGCGGCCGGTCCTTTATCTCAGCCGCATCAGCAAAGGCTTTCCTGATACTGTCAAAATCATGACCGTCACACTCACTCACATAGAGACCAAACGCTTCATATTTCTCTTTGAATGGCGTTGGATCCATGACCTTCTCGATCCGACCATCGATCTGTAGGTGATTGTAATCGAGGATATAAGTTAGATTATCAAGATGATAATTATGAGCAGCCATCATCGCTTCCCAGATGATCCCCTCTTCACTTTCACCATCACCGACAAGACAATATACATGATGATCATTCCGATCGAGCTTGTTTGCCAAAGCCATGCCGCAGGCAGCGGATGCACCCTGGCCCAATGAACCGGTCGACATATCAACACCTTTCAGGTAACGCATACTCGGATGCCCTTGTAATCGGGAATCGATCTTGCGGAAACTATGGATATCTTCATCCAACAGACCTTTTTCATCGAGTATCGCATAAAGCAAAGCCGATGCATGACCCTTGGACAACACAAAGCGATCACGCTCGGTCGTAGCGACATTATCCTTATCGATATCCATCTTCTCCATATAAAGATAAGTGATAATATCGGCAGCACTTAAAGCCCCACCCGGATGACCACTCTGTGCGCTGTATATCATCTCAATGATCTTCTTGCGGACATTTTTCGCATGTACCTTTAATTCTCTGTTTTCCATAATATACCTCACATTAACTATATGATAGCACAAATAAAAAACGGTTTTATCATCACCGTTTACGATATGACCGTTATTACATCCATACCCGCTTATCGGATCTATAAAGAGATGACGGTCTTTTTATATCCTGATCATCTTTCATCATACTTGTTTAAAAAAGAGATCATCTTTACAAAAAGGCTGACCTTGCGGTCAGACCTTTTATTCTTCAAATTGTGAATTATACAGTTTTGCATAGAAACCATCTTTAGCAAGTAAAGTTTCATGGTCTCCTACTTCAACGATATCACCATCGTTAAGGACGATGATCACATCGGCGTTCTTGATCGTACTCAATCGGTGAGCGATGACAAATGATGTCCTGCCTTTCATGAGATCTTCCATACTCTTTTGGATCAGCTCTTCCGTTCTTGTGTCGACCGATGAAGTAGCTTCATCCAGGATCAGGATCTTGGGATCTTTCAAGAAAGCACGGGCGATCGTCAACAGTTGTTTCTGGCCTTGAGATATCGCGCTTGATTCCTCGTTGATCTCGGTATCATAGCCATTATCCAAAGTCTTTATAAAATGATCGACATGCGCCATCTTACATGCCTCATAGATCTCTTCGTCACTGGCATCAGGGTGGCCATAACGAATGTTTTCCTTGATCGTTCCGCTATATAACCAGGCATCCTGTAATACCATACCGAACAATGACCGGAGATCATGTCTTGTGAAATCCCTGATATCATGACCATCGATATAGATCGTACCGCCATTGAGCTCATAAAAACGCATCAGCAATTTGACAAGCGTCGTCTTACCGGCGCCGGTCGGTCCGACGATGGCGACGTTCTTGCCCGGTTCGACATACATACTGAAATCATGGATGATGATCTTATCAGGATCATAGCCAAAGCGGACGTTTTCAAAGCAGACATTGCCTTTGATCGTGATCTCACCTTTTTCATCAGTGATCTTTACCGGATCTTTGGTATCCTCGATCTCTTCTTCAGCATCCAACACTTCAAAGATCCTCTCGGCTGCGGCCGTCATCGATTGGATGACATTCAAGATCTGGGCCACTTGCGTGATCGGCTGATTGAGTTGTCGGACATATTGGACAAAGGCCTGGATATCACCGATCGGCATCCGACCGTTGATAACTTCGATACCTCCGACAAGGCAGACCAGGACATAACCGAGATTGCCTAGGAAATTGGTGATCGGATGCATGACTGTTGCTAAGAATTGTGACTTGTAAGCAGTATTGTATAACTTGTCATTCAATTCATCGAATTCCTTTATCGATGTATCTTCGTAGTTGAAGGTCTTGACGATCGTATGACCACTGTACATCTCTTCGACATAACCATTCACATCACCCAGATACGCCTGTTGAGCATAGAAGTACTTCTGGCTCTTCTTGACGATAAAGCTCGCAAAGAAGGCGGTCAGAGGGACGATCAGCAAGGCGATGACCGTCAGTTTAACGCTGATGCTGAGCATCATCCAAAGGACGCCGATGACGGTGATGACACTTGAGATGATCTGCTGGATCGTACTGTTGAGGTTAGCCGAGATATTATCGACATCATTAGTGACCCGAGAAAGGATCTCACCGTGCGTCTGCTTATCAAAATACTTTAACGGTAAGCGGTCGATCTTCTCACTGATCTTCTTACGCAGATCATATGATACACTGGTCGAGATATATGAGGTAATAAAATTACCCAGGTAATTCAATAAGAAAGACAAAAGATAAAGCGAAGCGAGGATGACCAGGATCCTGAAGATACCGGCAAAATCGATGCCGCCTGTCCCATTGAACTTATTTACGACCCCTTCAAAAAGCAAGGTCGTCGCACTGCCGAGGACCTTCGGTCCGACGATCGCAATGATCGTCGCCCCGATCGTCAGACACAAGACGAGAACGATCCGCAAGTAGTAAGGACGCATATAGGCAAACAGGTATCTGATCGTGCCCTTGAAATCTTTTGGTTTTTCGTGAACTCTGTTTCTTCTAGGCATTGGCTAACTCCTCCGCTGAAAGTTGTGAAAGGGCGATCTCTTTATAGACCTGGCAATCGGCAAGCAGTTCTTTATGCGTGCCGATACCGGCGATCTTGCCTTCATCCAAAACGACGATCTTATCGGCATCGCGGATCGTCGAGATCCTTTGTGCAACGATGATGACAGTCGCTTTTTTAGCACTGGTCATCACATCGAGGGCCTTGCGCAGTTTCTTGTCCGTCGCATAGTCCAGGGCACTGAAAGAGTCATCGAATATATAGATATTGCTGTCTTTGGCCAGCGCTCTTGCGATCGAAAGACGCTGTCTTTGACCACCTGATACATTGGTACCGCCTTGGACGATCTCACTTTCTAAGCCCAAGGCATTCTCTTCAACGATCTCTCTTGATTGAGAGACGTCGATCGCTGTATTCAAAGTCTTGTCATCGATATGCCGGCCGAATTCGATATTGGATCTGATCGTTCCGGAAAATAAAACGGCTTTCTGCGGTACATAACCGATATTCTCCCGGATATCTTTTTGCCGATAAGCACGGATATCCGTGCCGTTATAGGTTATCCTTCCCTCCGTTACATCAAACAAGCGTAAGATCAGCTTGACGATCGTACTCTTGCCGCTGCCGGTCGAACCGATGAAAGCGACCGTCTCATTAGGTTTGATGTCAAAACTGATATGTTCTAAGACCGGCTCGTCAGCACCGGGGTAGGCAAAGCTGACATCTTCAAAAGCCAAGGTACCGGTGCGTTTGGGCATATCCTTCGGATCATCCGGATCCAGGATCGCATCCTTTGTATCCAGTACTTCAAAGATCCTGCGGACACTGACCAAGGCCCTGGGGATCATGACCCAGATCATCGCTACGATCATAAAGCTCATGAGGACCTGCATCGCATACTGGATGAAAGCCATGATCTCACCGACACTGATCGCATCGATATTGACCTGCTTGGATCCAAACCAGACGACTAAGACTGTCGTCATATTCATGATAAACATCAGAAACGGCATGATGAGCGACATTGCCCTGGACACGAAAAGATCGGTCCGACGGTATTCGTTATTCGCATCATCGAAACGTTTTTCTTCCGCTTTTTGTGAATTGAAAGCCCTGATCACAAGCATACCGTCCAAAAACTCCCGCATGACCCGGTTAAGACGGTCGACAAGACCCTGGATCTTGGCAAATTTCGGCACCGCCACGATCAGGGCGATGATCATGACACCGATGATAAAGGCCAAAGCCAGACCCAAGATCCAAATAAGATCAGGATAGCGCAGGACCTTTGTGATCGATACGATCCCCATCATCGGGGCGATGAGGATGATCCGACACATCATCTGGACGAGCTGCTGTAATTGCGTGACATCATTGGTCGTCCTGGTGATAAGACTGCTCAAAGACAGTTTATCCATATCACTGGTCGCCAGACTCTGGACTTTTTTAAAGACATCATGGCGCACATTGGCCGCCACTTTAGCCGCCAGCCTTGTCGCCATATACGTCGATACGACTTGAGTAAGCCCGCACAGACCGGCGATCAGAAGCATCGTCAATCCCGTGTGCAGAATGTAGTTGGTCTGCAAGGTGTCCATCGCCATACCGACCGCTTCGTACTCATCGGCGACATACATGATCGCCATCGTCTCAATACTACTGTCCTGAGCACTCAAGGAACTGCTTATCTCTTCTTCGATCGCAGCGATCATCGACTCATCACTGTAAAGAGCTCCGATATCTTCGATACCACTTGCATATAAGGAATGAACGATGACCAGCGGCTTAGCTTCGATATCTGCCAGCTCTTCATCATATCCTTCATTCAAAAGATAGACATCTTCCTTGAATTCGACCAACTGATTGTCGATGACACCTTCCGTACCGCTTTCGACCAGCGTATAAGAAGCCAGCACCTTCTCTTTATCAGCTTCCGACATAAAAAGCATCATGTCATCAAGGGTACTCTTCCGCACGACCTCAAGCTTGCTTTCCTCAATGCCACCATATTGAATACCATAGGTGACGATATGGGACATATAGTCCGGCAAAGCCAGATCCAGCTGGACCTGGGTAAAAGTAAGACCCAGTATAAGCAATAATATCCACCAGTAAGGTTTAAGATAACGCCATAATTTTTTTATCGTTTTCATAGAAGGCAATTTTACGCTCAATGTTTTTCAAATGCAATAAACCACCTTAAACTTAGCACCTCTTTAGCAGATCACCCGATCCATATAAAAAAGCGATCTGAACATATGTCCGATCATATCGGCTATGCATCAGATACCGCCTGAATACAGCGGATATCAGATGATTTCGATCAGCACCTGATGTCTTTTATTTCAAGTTTGCCAAAAGGTCATCAAGACGATCGATCTTATCGGTATCCTGATGCAGGATCTCTATCAGTTTGCACCGCTGACATTTCAAGATCATCTCCCTTGATCCGGGCGATGCTTTTAAGTAGGCATCGATCCGATCATCACTTAACCCGATTGCTTTAAGATCTTCGATCAGGATATTTCTTGCATCCATGTCTTAATCATAGGTAAAAATAGTAAAAATGACTAATACTTTATTTCTTTGATGTGATATGCTTGATATGTATGGAAATAAGAGTACTCAAATACTTTTTAGCCGTCGCACGGGAACAGAATATCACGGCTGCTGCCAATTTTCTGCATTTGACGCAACCTACGCTTTCAAGACAGATCGCCGACTTAGAAAATGAGCTCGGTGTGAAACTTCTGGAGCGCAAGAGCCATCATGTCGCCCTGACAGCCGAGGGGCGTCTTTTCCGCAAACGTGCCGAAGAGATCGTCTCCTTGGTCGATAAGACGGAGATGGAATTTAATAACAGTCAGGAGCTTGTCGGTGATGTCTATATCGGAAGTGGCGAGACTATTGCTATCGACAAGATCGCCAAGATCATCAAGAGGATCAACGATGTACATCCGGATATCCGTTTCCACTTTCAAAGCGGCAATGCCCAGGATACTTTTGACAAGATCGACCGCGGTCTTTTGGACTTCGGGATCGTCATCGAACCGGCTGATGTCACCCGCTATGAAAGCATCGACCTGAACAGCTACGATACCTGGGGCGTCATCGTGCGCAGAGATGACCCTTTAGCCCAGAAAAAGAAGATCACTAAAGAAGATCTGCTCAATCGCCGGCTGATCGTCTCCAAACAGATGCTCAGTGAAGATGATAGGATGTTCCGCGGCTGGTTCGATCAGGACATCAAGACTTTGGACATCGCCGGTTCCTATAACCTTCTATACAACGCCTCCATCCTGGTCTTAAACGGTATCGGTATTGCCCTGACCTTGGATAAACTGGCCGACACATCGAAAAAAAGCGGTCTGGTCTTCCGAAGACTCGAACCGGTCTTACGCTCAAAGCTCACCCTGATCTATAAACGCTATCAGGTCTTTTCCAAAGCCAGTGAACTATTTCTTAGTGAAGTAAAGAAATATCAGCAGTTATCCAGCTGATCTTTTTTGATTTTATGAACGCTTTCATTCCGATCATCTATGTCTTTTTTAGATAGGATCATAAGACCATGATCCGTGACTTTATAAAATGACTACCCGATACAAAACGAAAAATATCGTACCAGATATCCTGAAACAAGGTCGTTTGGACATACGGGATATATTATATGTAAAATACTTGTATATATGTTCATTCTATAGAATGCTTTAAACTGTCGGTATAAAATGCGAACGAAAGGAGTCGATGAAATTGAAATATGAAAACGGGAGGGATGTATTTCCCCCGCGTCTGCTTAAACAAATTCAGAAGTATGTATCCGGCAGACTGGTCTATATCCCGGCAAACGACAAAAAACGGATGTGGGGTGAAACATCAGGTTACAGACAATATCTCCTTGAGCGCAATCGTGATATCAAAGCGAAGTTCATTGCCGGCACCGGCATTGATCAATTAGCCAATGAATACTATCTCTCCTTTGAATCGATCAAAAAAATAGTTTATTCCAAAAAGGAGGTCTTCATCATGGAATACAAATGTACACTATCATCAGCTCAAGACTTTGCCAGACACGATAAGCTTGAAGAATGGGTACACACCTACTTACTGTCAGACGGACATAATAAGGCGTTTTCGGATGGACTTAAGATCTGTGACCGATACTTCTTAGGACCTTTAAAAATGCCGTTATCGCTTTTTAAGCGTTGCTGCGGTCCTGAAGAAAATATGCAATGGCGGATAAATGAGGCGTGGTTTGAAAAACACGTCAATGAACTTAAAGAAACGATCGAGCACGAAAAGGATATGCCGCCACTGATCGCACACTTTCTGATAAATGATGGAAAGACCGACGGGGAATTTGAATTGAATGACGGCAATCATCGCCTTGAAGCTTATTCGCGCTTAGGTATAAAAGAATACTACGTTATTATCTGGATCACACAAAAAAGTGAGTACGATCTCTTCAGATCAAAGTATTCACAATACCTTGATTAAGGTTCATACAGATACATTCCTATACAGAAACATAAAAACCGATCATCTCTTTTCTGTCTGATGTCATAAAGAAGGTGCAAACGATAAGTGTTTTCGCCTTCCTTTATATCGGTGATGATCACATAAGACACTTTAAAAACACTAAGGCAAAAACATTTCATACGCAATATAATACCGAATGCCCGGCATCTGCCGGGCGTAATAAATATTCAAAAGCGCGAATAGGATAGATACTTTTCGCTTTTATTTTATTGATCGTATATTACAAGACTGTTTTATCATCGAACTCTTTAAACGGTTCATTCTCGATGATCGATCTTGTTGGCTTCAAAAAAAGCTGAATTACTCTTTTTAGGATGATGGATCGTCCGGCGTAAAAGTCCGATAAAGGGGTGAAATTTAGGATTGATCATGCCGGTCAGCTCGATGAAGAGCCAGGCGATAAGACAAAGGATGATCAAAAAGATAAGGCCGATGATCTCATGAAAATAAGTCAATATCGCATCAAGACCAAACAGGATCGTGACCACATACAGTACGATGACCGTATTGCGGTGACTGAGACCGATCTTATACATGAGGACATGATGCAGATGCGATTTATCGGCTTGTGATACCTTCTGCCCTTTCAGTTTACGCCTTATGATCGCCAGACACGTATCTGCCAAAGGTACAAATAAGATCATGATCGGAAAACCAAGGGTGATGAAAGTCGTCGTCTTAAAGCCCAAAAGACCAAGACAGGCGATCATATATCCCAAAAACAAGGCACCGCAATCACCCATGAAGATACTGGCCGGATGAAAATTATAAGGAAGGAAACCGGCGATCGCTCCGACCAGGATCAAAGCGATGACGCACAGGTCTCTGCGCCCCATAAAAAAGCCGATAAGACCGATAACACATAAGACGATCGCTGATATACCGCCGGCCAGACCATCTAGACCGTCGATGAGGTTGATCGCATTGGCGACCCCGACGATCCAGATGAAAGATACCAAAAAAGAGATCGGTTCAATGTCGATCGTGATATCGAAGATATTGATGACACCAAGCTCAATGCCCCCGTAGGTGATCGGGATCAGTGCTCCCACACAGATAAAAAGCAGCTTGATGATCGGCTTCAGATCAAACAGATCATCTAGTACACCCCCGATGAAGATGACCAGTCCGCCAAGCAAGATCCCGTTGATCGTCCGATCGGCATCCACTAAAAAAGCCATCGTCACGATAAAGGCGATATAGATCGCAAGACCGCCAAAACGGACGATCTTACCATGATGGACCGTTCTTTGATTCTCAACAGCATATATACCTAAGGCAAAACCGATCCTTTTCGCGATCGGTGTCAATAATAAAGCTAAAATAAAAGCCAGACCAAAATACGGTAAAGCACCTAATATGAGATTCAAGCATTCACCCCCTTATAAGCACAATGATGAAAGAACCCAGTAAATAAGCGATGACCATCGATAAGATGATATATAAAACCTGGATCTCATAGACTCTTCCCTTGCGCATGAACCTGGCAAAATCAATACCGTTCAAAGCATATAGAGCGATCCCAAAAGAAATGAGATAGACGATGATGTCGATGATCCTCTCTACCGGCATACTTTACCTCTTATATAGCTCAGAATAAATTCCCGCTTCTGATCGATGATGATGAACTGTGCTGTGTTGCCCCGTAAAAGACGTCCCGCACGATGATCATGACCTAAAAAGGCATGCGCATTGATATCCATATAGCCGATAAGATCGCTCAGTGAAATATCGATCTTCAGGACATCCATAAGATCTTCACTTACAATGATCACCTTATCAGCCGCTTTATTCTTAAGTGTGAACCTGATCATCTTTTCACTCAGACCGTCAGTATCAAGAATGACATAGGCATCACTTTCAAGAGCGTAGCTTATGATATTCGGATGATACATGTCCAGTGTTCCCATATCCTTATATAACGGTCCGATCGCATCGAAATGACATCCAGCTGTTTCATCTTCACTCATATTACATTTGCCAAGGACTACCCTGATATCTTCATCAACGATCATATCTCTATCGGTCATGACCACTTTGACATCCTTAAGATCATCGTCAGCTTCTTTAAAAAGACCCAAGGCATACTCATCCATGTGGTCGACCCTGAGATAATCACCGACGCCCTTTTGGACAACACCTTTCTCATTCAACGAGAAAAAAGCAGGTATGATCGTCTTTCCCTTAAGATCGATGGTCTTACCGGTATATCCCTTTTTGATCCCGTGATAGATATCGACGATCTTCCCATCATCGATAAGCATACTGCCATCGAGATAGACCTTTCTTTCATCGACATATATATCAGCATGTGTCAATAATACTTCACTCATATAACCTTCCCAAAAGCCTTTCGATATCATCTGTGATATATCTTCTGAAACCTCTTTTAGCATAATACATGATATCATCATCGTCCTTAAGAAAAACAGCCAGACGCATATCGTCTAAGACGATCTTGATCGTGATGAGGTCATCATCTTCAACAAGCCCATCCTCGTATAAAGCCAGTGTTTCAAAGCGATACCGCTTCAAAAAACGCGTAAAACGGCTGAGGGAGTCCTTGCTGAAAGAACTGGGCCTGATGACCGGGATGATGTCGATCTTACGCAGCAGGGAACCGAGTTGTGCCAGTTCATTTTGAGCCCTGGCAAAATCACGGTCTTTGAATAAACTTGGCGATATCACAGTATACGCTTCTTTGATGCCAAGATCGATATAGCGCTCCAAAAGCGCGATCTTGCTTTCGGTATCGATAAGTCCGATATCTAAAAGTACACTCAGTCTGATGCCGGTGCCGGTCAGATACTTGCCGGCTTTCACGATATAAAGCGGTGCCACCAGCAAAGACCGCGGTCTTAAATGATCGAGCTTTCGGCATAAAGTCTTGATATCTTCATCGCTCAGGTCATCCCTGAAACAGGTGACATCGATGATCTTAGACAGATCTTTCAACACTTCAATATCCCTTTTCCAAGGTCTCAACGATCCGCGGCAAGACTTGTTTTTTACGCGATACGACCTCAGCGGCGTAGTCTTCATCATCGATGATACCCTGCATCGCCTTTTTGAAGATGTCCTTCTTATTGCCGTCATACATAAAATATGAACCGCTGCCGCTTGCCATCGTAAACATGACGACTAGGATATCATACTTGTTCATCATGCACAGTTCCTTGAGATATTCTTCCATCTTGTCTTTGACAGCCGCATATTCGTCAGCACTCTTACAGGTGGTTTGAGATATACCGATCTTCAGTGAAGAGATCTCGAATTCCTTGAAGTCATTATAGACGATCTCGATGTTGCGCTTATTGAGAAGTGATTCACCGCTGGCAACGAGACCTTCGTACAATTCGTCACTGTCGACCCCGGCGATCTTCTCAAGATCCTTAGCGATCGCAATATCGAGATCAGTCGTCGTCGGTGATCGGAAATTGAGCGTATCTGCCAAAATACCTCCCAACAGAAGACCGGCCAGTTTCGGTGAGATATCGATGTTGTTCTCTTTGTATTTCAAAGCGACGATCGTACAGGTCGCCCCTACCTGCATCGTAGTGATGCTGATCGGTCCCGATGTCTCAAGTCCGCCGAAACGGTGATGGTCGACGACTTCGATGACTTCTCCGTATTCGATATCATTGATACTCTGCGATACCTCGTTATGGTCGACGAGGATGAATTGCTTCTTCTCATAGTCCAAAAGATGATGACGACCTAAAGCACCGGTGATCTGACCTTTGTGGTTGAGGACCGGATGTGAACTGAAATGTGAACTCGTCATCTTGACCTGAGCTTCATCGACGGTATTGCGGGTACTGAAGGTCAGGATCTTATCACCCGGCGTCATGATCTCTTTGATGGTCGGCGTCTGATAGATGAGTTGTGATACCGCCAGCGGTGACAGTTTCGTCGTAATGATCGGGATCTTGTTGTCTCTGGCTTTTTTAAGAGTCAATTCATCGACCCATTTCTCACCGACGATGATCATAAGAGCGATCTTGGTATCAAGAGCGCGTCTTTGGATCTCCGGTGCGTTATTGACGATGACGATGCTGTGTTTGCTGATCGGAGTCTCGAAAGTCGGAAAGAAGATGATCTCTCCGTCGGTCAAAAAATGTTCGCCTTCATAGATGACTTCCGCCTGCAGGGTCTTGATGATATTGGCTAAACTGGCCGTTTTCACGAGATCCTTGAGTTTATGGTCATCGAAAGTCCACAAAGCCGTGAGATCATCGATCGCGACGATCCCTTCCAAATGCCGGTCGCTGTCAGCGACATAGATGCTGCGATGCTCTTTATCCCGAAGCAGAAGATCAAGTGCTTCCTTGATCGTCAGCTCTTTAAAGACCAGATAAGGCGTATCGAGCTTCAGTTCCTTTAAGATCGTCTTAGCACTGAAGAGATTGAGCGGCTCATCAAAATCAAAACGTTTCAGAAGATATTCGCTCTCACTGTTGACACCGCCAAGCCTGCCGGCTATCGCATCGATACCCATTGCCTTTTTCAAAAGGGCATAAGCGATGGCGGAAACGATCGAATCGGTATCGGGATTCTTATGTCCTATAACATATATCTTACTCATAATAGTCCTCACTCAAAGGTGCATACGGGAAGGCAGCAGTCATTTTTCTGACTTCTTCTTTGATCATATGCAAGATCCTTGATTCATCTTTGTGTTTTAAGACATCAAGGATCAGATTGCCGACTTTGACGAATTCCGCTTCTTTAAAACCACGGGTCGTCATGGCCGGTGTGCCCAGACGGATACCGCTGGCGATGTTGGCCTTTTGCGGATCGTTCGGGATCGTATTCTTATTACAGGTGATATCGACCTCATCCAGAAGCTCTTCCGCTTCTTTCCCGGTCACATTGAGTTTTCTGAGATCGACCAAAAGAAGATGGTTGTCGGTACCACCGCTTACAAGTCTGAGACCGCCATCCTCTAATGTCTTGCCCAAAATCCGGGCATTTTTGACGACATTATCGATATAGACCTTATAGTCATGATCCAGGGCTTCGTAAAAACACTGGGCTTTCCCGGCGATCACATGCATCAGCGGACCGCCCTGTACACCCGGAAACAGACTTTTGTCGATCGCTTTGGCATACTTCTCTTTGCAGAGGATAATACCGCCTCTTGGTCCCCGCAGTGTCTTGTGGGTGGTACTGGTGACCACATCGGCATAAGGGACCGGCGACATATGGGCTCCGGTCGCACATAAGCCGGCAATATGCGCCATATCGACAAAAAGATAAGCCCCGACCTCATCGGCGATCGCTCTGAAAGCCTTGAAATCGAACTTTCTGGCATAGGCACTGGCCCCCGCCACGATCATCTTCGGTCTTTCCTTCAAGGCGATCGCTCTGATCTTTTCAAGATCGAGCATCTCCGTCTTTTCATCGACATCATAGGTAACAGCTTCATACAGACCGCCGCTGAAATTGAGTTTATAACCATGGGTGAGATGACCACCGCTTTTAAGACTCATGCCCAATATCTTATCACCGGGTCTCAATAAAGCCATGTATACCGCCATATTGGCCTGTGACCCGCTATGCGGTTGTACATTGACATGTTCCGCCTTAAAAAGCTCTTTCAGATATTCCCTGGCGATCTCTTCTACTTCATCGACATGTGTACAGCCGCCATAATACCTGGCATTCGGATATCCTTCGGCATACTTGTTGGTGAGGATCGAACCGGTAGCTTCCAGCACTTCCTTTGAAACGTAGTTTTCCGATGCGATCAGTTCAATATTATTTCTCTGTCTTTTATATTCCTTATCGATCGCTTTAAATAGCCTTTGATCCCGCATAATAGACCTCCTTCAGTTCATCCTCTTTGATGATGCCTTCCCTTATGATCTTAAGATCACCGGTCACATCGATGATCGTACTGGCAAGTCTGCTCTGGGCATTCTGACAGACGATCATATCGACTTTATCCGCAAAACCGCTGATGATATCTTTATATTCTCTGATACTTGGCTCTTTGGAGATATTACAACTGGTGACTAAGATCGGTCTTTTCAGCCAGGTGATAAGTCCTAAGATATCCTGATGATCGGGTATTCTGATCCCGATCGTCTTAAAACCATTGGTCACATAATCTTCGACTGTGTCCTTCTTATTTAAAATAAGCGTCAGAGCACCCGGGGTAAACCTGTCGATGAGCCTTTCGATATCTGCATTGGTATATGCCGCCTTTTTTAACATCGTCTTGCCGTTACACATCATCGGCAAAGGCTTATCCTTATCACGGCCTTTGATCCGCCTGATCCGTTCGATCGCTTCTTCATCATCATAGATGCACGCCAAACCAAATACGGTGTCTGTCGGAAAAGCGATGACCCCGCCCTTTATAAGACACTCGCCAAGCGTTTCTGTCTTAAATTCATTCAACAATTCTGCACTCATATAGTAATTATACTTCATTATCATGATGCATGGACACCGAACTTCCAAATCGTATTCTCACCAAATCAACAAAAGGTCCTTGCGGACCTTTGGTGTTATTACGTATTTCAAACTTAGTCAAACAATGGGATGAAGGTCTTGGTGTTGACGTCGATACAGCCGACATCACTCATCTTGACATCAGGAACGACCGGTAAGGCGATCGTCGCGATCCTCAGCAATGGATTCTCCTGCATCATGCCGAGCTTGCGATCAGCTTCTTTCATCTTTTCGCTTTCCAAATACAATTCCTTACCTTCTTTTAAGCTCATCAGACCGGCTAGCGGTAAAGCCAGGGTGTATAGCGTTTCACCACCCAGGACTGCACTCATGCCGCCTTTGGCTTCTTTGATATTCATCGCGACCTTATAAGCATCTTCCGGATCATCATAGACGATAGCCAGGTTATGCGAATCATGCGATACAGTCGAACCCAATGCACCTTTTTTCATACCGAAGTTCTTTAGCACATGGACAGCCATATTTCCCCGTCCATAACGATTCAGGATCGCTACATACATCATCCCTTCCTTTAAGATCAGGCGATGATCTTTCACTTCGACTTCGATCTTCTCTAAGTGCGTTGTCGATACTGCTTCTTCATTGTAGACCATGACATTCAAAGTCACTTTACCATTTTCGATCGGCGCCTTGAGAATAAAGTCATCGACACTCAGATCGGCTTTCAGGTTGACGGTGTTGGTATTTTCGATATCATGTGTCTTATTTGCTATCTCAGCTAAGAGTTTATGATCTTCAGCTACCAGTTCACCACGGACATAGACGCGTTTCGGATCGATGTGTTTGATATCTTCAAGCAAGATGATATCAGCAGCATATCCCGGTGCAATAGCTCCTAAACCCTTGATCTCCGCTTCTCTTGCGGCATGATAAGTCGCACACTTGATCGCCAGGACCGGATCCATACCATGATCGATGGCGTTATTGAGGACATCGTTGAGATGACCGCATTTTAAGATATCGTCACACTCTCTGTCATCGGTGCAGAAAGAGAAGGTGTCATAGTATCTGGTGCTTTTAATCCCCTCTAATATCGCTACGACATTTTTTGCCATCGAAGAATCACGGGCATCGACATGCATACCGAGCTTCAGTTTCTCATATGCTTCTTTACTGTCTCTGGTCTCATGATCACTGTGCGGACCACCGCAGAGATAAGCGCTCAGCGCCTTTCCCTTTAAACCAGGGGCATGAGCTTGCAGATAAAGATCGTTGTCCAGAGCTGTCTCGATGATATC
>CASEHR010000102.1 GCA_949287785.1 uncultured Bacillota bacterium
CGATGAGAGCACCTTTTTGATAGCCCAGATGGAAAGAACCGATCACTACCGGTATCGTGGCAATGTTGATCGAACCACCCATAGGCATGTTCAAGAAGGGCAAAAACTCCTTGATATAATCAAGGACAAGTGCTAAAGCGACATACATCGCAACAAGGACTAGATCTTTTGTTTCAAACTTTTTCATAAAAAAACACCTCATTTCCATAAGGCGTAAGGATGTGGATACTCCCTACGCTAGTTCTAACTAGATCAGGTCAAAGGGTATATTCTCAGCCATAAGGCACCCCTGTCCGCGTGTATTATAGCACAGTTTATGGTAATATCTAGTCATGGATGAAATATATCTAAAACAAGTCAGAGCTCTTCTCGATGATAATGTCATCGGTTCCATCGCCAATGTCGCTTCTTTTCTGTATGAGACATTACACGATGTCAATTGGGTCGGCTATTATTTCCATCGTGATGATAAGCTTATTTTAGGACCGTTCATGGGCAAAATAGCCTGCAGCAAGCTCGCTTTGGATAAGGGTGTATGCGCAAAGGCTTTCCGGGATAAGTCAGTGACCTATGTCAGGGATGTACATAACTTTGATGGCCATATCGCCTGCGATGCCGATAGCCGCAGTGAGCTGGTCCTGCCTTTATACAATAAAGAAAAAGTGATCGGTGTCTTGGATATCGACGCTCCGATCACTGATCGTTTTAATCAGGATGATATTGATATGCTCAGTGAGGTAGCGATGATCATATCTGCTTATCTGAGCGGATATGATCAAGCTGCTTCATGATATTCAGTGTCCAGTCCAACAGCTCAAGGTGCGCTTTATAGGCACCTTTTTTGATAAAGCGGTCCATCGCTTTGAATTCATTGACATATGGATCGGTATCATCACTTTCAGACTCGGTATTGCCGTTATGATCGATGAAGGTGTAATTCTTGACGATCGAGGGTGAACCGGTGACTTTGATCATACCTTTTTCTCCTGAGATCAGGACAAAAGATTCGCTGTCGCTGTCTTTACCGGCGATACATTCGACCAATAGTCCCGGATATTTCAGATGGATGATGCCCGATGTATCGATGCCGGTCTGATCATTGGCATCATATTTCGCTTTAAGCGGACGACCGAATAACAGGTTGGCTAAATGCAGATTGTAGATATTGAGATCCAAAAGAGCTCCGCCACCCATCGAAGGATTGAAATTATTCGGATTGAGACCGTTCAGGTAGTCATCGTAGCGTGATGAATACTTCGTGAAGTTCAGGATCGCCAGATGCAGCGGCTTGATCATCTCGATCTTTTCCTTGAGAGAGCTTACCAACGGCTGATAGATCGTCGTGATCGTCTCAAAGAGATATAAATGCCGGCTGACAGCGATATTCTTAAGCTCCAGCGCTTCCTTGTAGGTCATCGTGAATGGTTTCTCCAATAAGACATTCTTATTTGCCAAAAGGCACTTTTTAGCGTATTCAAAATGCAAAGCATTCGGCAAGCCGACATAGACCGTATCGACTTCTTCGTCGGCCAAGATCGCATCGAGATCATCATATGCACGTCTGGCTTCGAGTTCAGCTTTGAATTTCTCCGCTTTGTCAAGATCGCGTGACAAGACAGCGACGATCTCGCTACCGCTTTGTTTCATCGCCAAGGCACTGGTCTTAGCGATATTGCTTACTCCTAGTATTCCTATCTTCATAATCTGTACCTCATCATTCTTTCCATATAGTAGCGTACTCCTTCGAGCACGGCATTTTCAACACCCAACAAACGGATCTTCATATCGCCGATTTCTTTGATCCTGACCTGTCCTTTAGCTTCCAAACGCCGACCGATATCGATAAAGCCGTCATCACTGTCAAGATCGATATCGAGATATGGCGTCCACGATCTGATTCCGTCATCGATCGCTGCCCCTTGCTTTTTGATGCCTCTTACCTTCGATCGGTATTCAGCAAGATGCAACGAAGTCATCGAATCATAATCACAACCGACAAGCAAACACTGGGCTTTCAATTCATATAACTTGCCTAAGGGTGAATCGTCGTCAAGGGCAAAATCGAGATTTTGATTGCCGGTGATCAGCTTAGCATAGCGCCCGTAGGCGACAAAAGCACAGTTGGGATGTCTGGAAAATTCGCTTTTCGGTCTTCTTCTTAAGTTCTCCACGGCCTTTGACATGTAGCTTATCTCCCCATGCAAAGGATCAAAACCAGGCATACTTTCGCGATAGCGCTCATGAAGCTCATATGCGATAGGCGGATTGACAAAATCACTGGGATCATTGTTGTCAGGACATTGTAGCGGCATGACGATCGTGCCGTTGTAGTCGACGCTTTCCAGCAAAGCATCGACATAAGTCTCTGCTCCCCCGACAATATAACCAAACCCCTTCAAAGAGGTATGCACCTCCAAGATCATCCCCTTGCATACACCGATCTCCTTGAAAATTCTGATGAGATCTTCCTTGGTGTACATTTTTTCGATCGCTTTAAGCATGGGCTAATCTGCTGGCAGCACAGGAGGCGATAGCACCGATGACATCATCCGCAAAAGTATTGCAGACACTGTCCTTTTTCGAATTCAGCTCACCGATCCTTCCCGGTTTGATCTTGTCGATATAGCCGAAGGAAGTCAGAGCAACAGGACCGTAATTGAAAGCCATACCCAAACCGATCAGCTCATCGACACCAAAAAGGCCATCATCTTTCATCATTGCCTCCTTGATATACTTTGATTCGATCGTCCCCTTTTCAGCCAAGACATCCAATTCCAAAGCGATAATAACCGCATTCTGGATATCCCGATCATGCATCACTTCATCAACGGCACGAACACAATCAGCCATCGTAAGACCTTTGATGTACTTGGCTTGCAAAAAATACGTACATTCAGCACAATCTTCCAGACTGATCCCTCTTCGTGTCATAAGTTCGATGCATTCATCGTAATTATCCGTCACTTAACGAGCTCCTTTGCGATCTTAGCGCCAAGATGGGCATTATTATATACCAGTTCGATATTGGCATCCAAAGACTTGCCGCCGGTGATCTCGGTGATCTTCGCCAGAAGATACGGTGTTGTATCCTTGCCTTTGATACCGTCACGATCAGCGTCCTTCAATGCCTCATCGATGGCTTCATTGATCATCTTCGGATCATAACTGTATTCTTGTGGAATCGGATTGGTCACAAGGATGCCGCCCTTTAAATTCATCGCTCTTTTCATCTTGATGATACCGGCTATCTCTTCCGCTGTCTCAACTCTCTGATCGACTTTCAGCCCGCTGGTCCTTGTATAGAAAGCCGGTAATTCGTTTGTCTGATAACCCAATACAGGGACACCGAACGTTTCAAGGTATTCAAGTGTCAAAGGCAGGTCTAAGATCGCTTTGGCTCCTGCACAGACAACAGTAACATCGGTATTAGCCAGCTCCTGCATGTCTGCCGAAATATCAAAAGTCTCTTGTGCATGACGATGAACACCACCGATACCGCCGGTCACAAATACCTCGATCTTAGCCATATTAGCCAGGATCATCGTTGTCGCAACTGTCGTTGCACCCCATTTCTTTTCCGCCATGATCACCGGCAGATCGCGTCTTGATACTTTGGCAATACCCTGCCTTTTGCCGAATTCTTCGATCTCATCATGACTCATTCCGACTACCGGTACACCATCGATGATACCGATCGTCGCCGGTACCGCTCCTTCTTCTTCGATGATCCTTTCAACTTCCAGGGCTGTTTTCACATTTCTGGGATATGGCATACCATGCGAGATGATCGTCGACTCTAAAGCGACCACCGGTCTGCCATCTCTGATGGCTTCTTTTACTCTTTCGCTAACTTTGATCATAATACCAACTCTCCTTTGATTTTTTTCCGATATAAGCTGTCAGCTATCATCTTCCTATCGAGGTCGCTGACTGTCCTTTCGTCTTCTATGGTGATAAGCGATGCCACAAGACCGTCCTTGATCGCTTCTTCGTCATCTTTTCCTTGGTCAACCGCAGCGATATACGCCCCCAACAAGGCGTCGCCTGCACCGGTAGCATTTTGGATATGCACCTTAGTAGCATTGTGCAGATAACGGTATATATGACCATCTTTTGCCAAGTAAACGCCATCACGGTAAGTCAAAAGTACTTTTTTTACGCCCTTGTCCAAAAGATCGGACAGAGCATTCATGATATCTTCTTCGTTTTTGATCGATATACCGGATAACGCCTCAGCTTCATAGATATTCACCTTCAGGATATCAAGCTTGTCGAGGATAGCATTCAATTTAAAAGCCTTGGCTACGCTGATCGCATCGCTGAATTTGATCCCTTTGAAATCATTGGCGATATAGCTTATGATCTCTTCACTAAGGTTGTTGTCAACACAGAGCATATCTTTATCAGTGATGACTTCCTTTATCTCATTCAGATCTTTTTTAGTCATCCCTTCAATGATGTCCATATCATTGACCGCAAGATACATGTCTCCTGTTTCATCAAGGATCGCCAGATACATCGACTGCTTTGAATTCCCTTTGATCTTACTGAAGGTCAGATCAAGTCCTTCAGCCAGGCAAGTCTTATAAGCCAAATGACCGAAATGATCATCACCAAATACGCTGACAAAATAGATATCTTCGGTAAGGTTGGTCATATTCTGTGCGATATTGTGCCCGACTCCGCCGACAGAGATCCTGACTGTCGCCGGGTTGGAATCGCGCTCGATCAGCCGATGATCGCTTCTGGCGCTGATATCGATATTGCATGCTCCGATAACATATATTGCCATGGCTCTATTCTACCATTTAGCAAAGTAACTTTCTAGGATATCAGCTACATCTTGCATATGAGCGCCTCTGCCGTCATCACCGTTTTCGTCAGCATCAGCCATGATCACAAAATAGATCTCACCTTTATCATTTTCTACTACTGCGCTGATCGTCAGATGAGCTATATAGGTAAAACCTGTTTTACCGCCTAAGACATGCGCTTTCTCACTGCCGGCGCCCTCAAGTGCACTCATCGTCGCATCGAAAGCATACCCATCATCGCTGGTATAGTGCATCGTGGTAAGGATCGTCCTTGCATTATCATTTTTAAAAGCCTCTGTCATAAGAAGAGCCAGATCATAAACTGTCGTATAGTTATTCTCATCATCAAGGCCGGTCACATTGGCAAAATCACTGTCTTTCATCCCCAACATCGATGCCTTCTGATCCATCAGTTCGACGAAATCATAGCCTTTGTCTTCAACATAACGCTTTAAAAGGTTGGCACAATCGGCCCCTGATTCAAGTATCAATCCATATAAGGCATCCCTGATCGATATCTCATCGCCGACAGCCAGTCCGTATACCGAAGCATTGGCTTCGATAAGACCGGCAAGATCATCGTCTGTAACCGTCAAGACCTCATCGATATCATCAGTGTGGTCCAACGTTACCATCATGGTCATGATTTTCGTGAGCGATGCCGGATAGATCCTTTCGTGTTCATCTTTAGCATAGATTATATCAAGGTCACCGTCTTCATCTTTGGCGATCAGATAATTATTCGCATTGAGTTCCAGTTCCAGTGTCTTGACTTGCGGAACATAAGCCTGGGCTGTCCATTCTTCTGTACCGATAAAATATAAAACAAGCCAGATAAGCAAACTGATGATCGTGATCATCAGAAGAAAAATGACTCCCAATAATACCACCCGGCTCTTCTTTATCTTTCGTCTTTTTGCCATGAGTGCATTTTATTACATTTGCGTAAGACTTTCAATCTTACTATAATAGGCAGCATGAAAAGAAAGCTGATGGCTATCCTGATCGTGATCTTGTTAATGATCCTAAGCGGTTGTATGCAGATGACCAGCAACTACCGGATCTTCTCCGATGGTACATATCAAAGCGAGATCGAGATCCTGATCGCCAAAGAGATTTACGATGATCCGGATACCAATGCCAGAACCTATCTTGAAGATCTTCTTTCAAGTGTCAGTCTTGACGGATATATAAAGGAAGAGGAGACGATCGATATCGACGGTGAGGAATATTATCGTCTGACGATGGTCAAAAAACGCAGCGATGTCCATGATGCATCATTGACGATCGAGATCGAAAACGGCGAAGCGCTCTTTATCCACGACATATCGACCGATGACGATTTCTTGCTTGAACTTGATGCTTTAGGTCTTGGTTCTAACTACAAAGAAGTTCTCACAATGCAGGGTTTTGTGATCTTAGAACGTATCCAGATGCCGGGAGTGATCGAAAGCGCCAACGCCGGGACCATCAGCGGTGATATCCTGACCGTCGATCTCATGGCTAATGACATCAGCAAGATCATCGTCCGTTCAAAGATCGCCAGCAATCTCTCGAGTCTTTTTGTGATTCTTATAATTGTCGTCGCTCTTTTGATCACCTTGATAACCATCTACATCAATCTTAACCGGAAACGTAAAAAACACATCGCCGAAGACGATGTGTCAAGTATCGATACAGCACTGGAAGAACTTAAGGCTGATTCCAAAAACGATATCCTGGATACCCTTGCTTTGGAAGAAGAAGAAGACAAACGCGACTTCCCTTATTAATAGATACCGAAAACCTCTTTCAGCCAGACCGGTACTTCCTTCCGCCACGATTTTTCACTGTGGTCATGGCCTTTGAAGATATGCAAGAGCAAGCGACTGACATTCAAAGCTCTTTGAATCTTAAAGACATCATCGGTATAAGAAGCCAAAGCCCTTTTAGAGCGCATCTCTTCTGAACCAAACGACAGATAGATCGTCGTATCATCTGATATATCATGGCTTTTGATATCACAAAGGATATCCTTCATGACATGGATGATATGGGGAGATACAACCAAAGCTTTGCCATAGACATCGCTATGTGCAATCGCTCCGTAAAGAGCCATCAATCCACCCATGCTTGAACCGCCGATCGCTGTATGGTCACGCCCTTTTAGCGTCGGATAGCGGCTATCGATATAAGGTATCAACTCATCGATCATCCACCAGAAAAGCTCCTTACCATGACCATTTATACTACCATAGTCCTTATCTTTAAAATCATAGGGAGAAAATTCAAACAGTCTCTGATCGCCTTCGTGGTTGCATTCAAGGCCAACGACGATCAACCGAGCGTTCTTTTTCATAAAGATATCTTTCAATCCCCATGAAGTACCGTAAGTCGCATCGTCATCAAGAAAGAGATTATGGCCATCAAACATGTAGATGACATCAAATCGCTCGTCATCATTCACATCATCAGGCAGATAGATATGCAATGTCCGATCATCATTGAAAGGTGTAATAAAGACATTTTCTTTGATGATCATCGATCATTTGTCTCCTAACATGTAAGGCATGAAGTAGACGATCTGCTTCTTCCACCATGGCCAGTCATGATTTACATCATATCCCCAATAATCGATCCAGGAAGGGACACCGAGACGCTTCAATTGTTCATCGATGATCCGGGTATCAATAATACCCTCATCTTCCCAGGCACCCTGTCCAATGCAGATGATGATATCACCGTTACGATACTCATCGACATATGGATCGTCATCGCTCATATGACTCAGGTAGTCGGTCGGCGAATTGAGATAGATCCGGTAATCCTGATAGTTCGGGAAAAAATAAGTTGCATGGTAGATACCGCTCAAAGCGATACAACCGGAAAAAAGATGCGGTTTGCGCAGGTAGAAGTTCAGCGCATGACTGGCACCCATTGAGCAGCCGGTCAGAAATGGTCTGCCGCCGAAAGGATTGAAATCATATACCCTTCTCAGCAGTTCATCACAGATATAATCGAACCATTTTTCATGCATTCCAATGCGATAACCTTCATCGCCGTTTGCCGACCAGGATTCGCCATCGATCGAATCGACACAAAAAAGCATCAATTTGCCCTGTTCGATAAACGGTTTTAAAACATCGACCATTCCGAAGTTCTCATAATCGAAAAAACGACCATCCTGAGCCGGAAAGACAATACAGGACTTGCCGCTGTGCCCATAGACCTTGTACTCCATATCGCGTCCCAGATGATGCGAATATTCTTTCATATAACATACTTCCATTACTTATGTGCCTCCACGACCGCATTGATAAACGGCCATATATCCTCTTTCTCAATGAATCTGGCAACTAAAGCATCATCACCCATCGCATCGGCGATCGCTTTAGCATTACGATAGTCCATGACTATCTGATCGTGATATAAACGCCGGATATCATCAAGCGGTATAGTATAATCATGTTCATCACGTCTAGCGGCATAGACGCAATAATACTTCTTATGTGTTGAATCGACATCGGTCTGATCATTGACGACCATATCGGCATAGATATCGAAGATATTTATGTCGCTGGCGAAATTCATCATATCCGGTGTCACGCCGCCGGGTGTCCGCATGTTGACTTCAAGACCGATGATATCACCCTTTTCACCAAGGCCCTTTTTCGTCTTGCGCAAGACAAAAAACTCCAGATGGAAACAACGACTGTTGCTGGGGAAATTACGAACGACTCTTTGACCGGCCAGACGCAGATCATCGGGGATATCCTTTATCGACCAATAGAAACAATCGAGCTTATCGTTGACGATATCCATGACTTGTCTTGGAAAAACATGACTTGTCTCATATATGATCTCGCGTTTGGAATTAGCGATCCCATCATACGAAACGAGATCACCATCGACAAACTCTTCCATGATCATCTGAATATCCGGCTTTTCAGCATAGAACTCTTCCAGCTCTTTGTCGGAATTCAGTTTATATGTGAAGCTCGCACCGACGCCATTATCAGGCTTGACAACGACAGGATAACCGACTTCATCGATAAACTGCCTGCATCCATCTAAAGAATCGATCAGATGATATCGTGCAACTTTGACGCCGGCCAATTCATAAAGCCTCTTCATGACGCTTTTGTATTTGATAAAGTCGATATTATCCAATGATATACCGGTCGTGATCTTGAATTCATCACGCAGTTTCGCATCCTGCATCAGCCAATACTCATTGTTGGATTCAAGCCAATCGATATGGCCGTACTTCCTTTCGAAGAAGGCGACAGCTTCCTTTACTTCATCATAGTTTTCTAAGCTCGATACCCGATAATACTCAGTGAGCGCTTCTTTGAGTTCATAACGCAGTTCATCATACGACGCATCGCCGATACCCAACACATTGACGCCCTTATTATGTAATGATACGCAAAAATGATAATAATCAACCGGAAAATTCGGTGATATAAAGATAAAATTCATAATACTACCCCCGTATAAATGTGATATAAGAAGTATAGCACTATTTATTCCTTTTTCATATTGTCTTTTGCGACCGCTAACATCAGTTTGATACGATTGAGCTGATTGACCTCGCTGGCACCACTGTCGTAATCGATCGCGACCAGGTTGGCATCCGGATATGTTTCTCTCAGCTTTTTCATGACTCCTTTACCAACGATGTGATTAGGCAGACAACCAAACGGCTGTGTACAGACGATATTGGCACATCCGCCATGGATCAGTTCCAGCATTTCACCGGTCAAAAACCATCCTTCACCTGTCTGGTTGCCCAAGGAGACGATGTCTTTGGCCATATCAGCTAGATCACTGATCCGGCTTGGAGCGCTGAAATGTCTGGAATTGGCTAAAGGTACAGCGACATAGCTGCGCAGTTTATCCATGATCTTCATGCCGGCATTGGCGATCTTGGCAGTAAAGGAATTAGCCCCAAGATGTTCGGCTTTGAAGTTTGTATTATAGAAACTGTAATAGAAGAAATCGATAAGATCAGGCATGACCGCCTCGGCACCCTCTTTTTCAAGCAGTTCGACGATATGATTATTGGCAGACGGGGAAAACTTGACAAGGATTTCTCCGACGATCCCGACTCTTGGCTTTTTAAGTGTCTCATCGATTTTGATCGCATCAAATGCATCGACGATATCCTGACACAGGACTTTGAATTCCTTGAATGAGGGGTGCTTCTGAGCCACAAAGCTCTTGGCCTTTTCATTATAATAGGCATGCAATGCATCAGTTTCACCTTTGTTGATCTCATAAGGACGCATGCGCATCGTCACCCGCATAAAGAGATCGCCTAATATCACCGCATACACCGCCCTCAGTAAGAGATCGACCGACATTTTAAATCCGGGATTCGATTCAAGCTTTGACATATTGACCGATATGACCGGGATATTGCTGAGGCCGGCTTTATAGAGAGCCCGGCGAATAAAGCCGATATAATTGCTCGCTCGGCAGCCGCCGCCGGTCTGGGTAATGACGACTGCCAGCTTATCCGTATCATATTCTCCGCTTTCGATCGCCTGCATAATTTGACCGACAACGATTATCGATGGGTAACAAGCGTCGTTGTTGACGTATTTGAGCCCATATTCGACTGCTTCCTTCTCATCACCGGTACCGACGACTTTTAGATTATAGCCGCTGACCCGACATGCGGTTTCGATAAGGCCAAAATGGATCGGCGACATTTGCGGACACAAGATGGTATAATCCTTGCGCATATCTTTAGTAAAGACGATACGCTCTTTTTTCAAAAAGGAATCGTTATCTTCATTCGGCATATCACAGCTCTGTTTGGTATGACGGGCAGCCAGAAGCGATCTGATCCTGATCTTGGCTGCTCCGAGGTTATTTACTTCATCGATCTTGAGACAGGTATAGATCTTATTGGCATCCTGAAGAATATCATTTACCTGATCAGTCGTTACCGCATCCAGACCGCAACCGAAGGAATTGAGCTGGATCAGATCGAGATCGTTGCATCTGGCGACGTAAGCTGCCGCTCTGTACAGTCGTGAATGATACATCCATTGATCGACAGCTTTTAAATGACCTTCGATATCCGCCAGATCACTGACCGCATCTTCACTTAAAACGCAAAGACCATATGAATTTATAAGTTCAGGAATGCCGTGGTTGATCTCCGGATCGATATGGTAAGGTCTTCCGGCTAAAACGATGCCGTCTTTGTGATTCTCACGCATCCAAGCCAATGCTTTCTTGCCCTCGATCTTTACTGCCTCCCGGGCTTTATACAATTCCAGCCATGCTTTGTCGATCGCATCGATCAGTTCTTGTTTTTCGATGTCGACAAATCCCTTTTGCAAACCTTCAAAGATCTTACGCGGATCTTCCAATGATAAAAACGGATCCATAAAACGGATGTCTTTCAGTTCCTCGACGTTGTTTCTGATATTTTCCGCATATGATGTAACGATCGGACAATTGTAGTGATTCTGCGCATCCGCAAATTCTTTCCGCTCATAAGGAACACAAGGGTAGAAGATAAAATCGATGCCATGCTTGTATAACCACATTATATGCCCGTGAGCTAATTTTGCCGGATAACACTCCGATTCGCTGGGGATTGATTCAATGCCTAATTCATAAATCGCTCTTGATGACGGTGGCGATAGAACGACCCGATAACCGAGTTCGGTAAAGAAGCGATGCCAGAATGGATAATTCTCATACATATTAAGCACTCTCGGAATACCGACCGTACCACGGTACGCCTCTTTTTCGGAAAGTGATTCACGATCGAAGATAAGCTTGTTTTTGAAGGCGAAAAGATTAGGCAGATCATTCTCTTTCTTGACCCTGCCGAGACCTTTTTCGCAACGGTTGCCGGTAATGAAAGTCCGTTTATTGTCTTCGAAGTGATTGACAGTCAGCCGGCAATGATTGGTGCAGCTCTTGCAGGTCGCGATCGTCGTATAATAGTCAAAGCGTTCGATATCTTCAAACGACATCAGCGTTGATCGCTTATTATCATCATAGCGTTCCTTGGCGATAAGCGCAGCGCCGAAAGCGCCCATTATACCGGCAATATCCGGCCTGATCGCTTCGACGTCCATAATCTTTTCAAAAGAACGCAGCACCGCGTCGTTATAAAAAGTACCACCCTGTGTGACGATGTGTTCACCCATTTCCTTTTTATCCGTGATCTTGATGACTTTGTACAAAGCATTCTTGATGACGGAATAAGCAAGACCGGCAGAAATATCCTCGACTTTCGCACCTTCTTTCTGTGCTTGTTTGACACGGCTGTTCATAAAAACCGTGCAGCGGCTGCCAAGATCGATCGGTTCCTTGGAGTTGATCGCCAGTTTGGCAAATTCTTCGGCTGTATAACCTAATGAATTGGCAAAATTTTCAATAAATGATCCGCACCCTGACGAACAGGCTTCATTGAGGACTACTTTGTCGACAACCTTGTTTTTGATGCGGATGTACTTCATATCCTGACCACCGATATCCAAGATACAGTCAACGAGCGGATCAAAGAAACTCGCTGCATA
>CASEHR010000103.1 GCA_949287785.1 uncultured Bacillota bacterium
AGCGCCATATCCGACATCATTGATACCGGCCTGCCCTTTATATGCGGGCGGTAACCACAAAGCCGTGATCCCAATATCATGAAGATGGGGGATATCTTCCTTCAATTTCTTCCACAGTGTTCCATCGTTTTCAAGATCCCAATGGAAATATTGCATCATTACACCTTTTTTCATGAGGATATTGTATCTTCTTTTTTCAAAAGTGACTATATATCTCATGCATCCGGTCTGTCGATGATGCCCGATCGTCTTTATCTGATGAAAAAGACCCGTGCAACTTTCTGATGACATTTTATGCAATAAGAGTATTATTAGTGTCATGGTCCAGAATAAACTAGGTACAGAAAAGATATCCAGATTGCTCGCATCTTTGGCGATCCCGGCTATTGCTGCCCAGATCATCACTCTTTTATACAATCTCGTCGATCGGATCTATATCGGCAAGATGGCTGACGGAACGATCGCCATGGCGGCGGTCGGTATCGTCGCCCCGATCATCATGATCATCAACGCCTTTTCCAACATGTTCGGAAGAGGCGGAGCACCGTTAGCATCCATCAGTATGGGCAGTCACGATTATAAAAAAGCCGAACGCTATATGGGCAACAGCTTGTCGATGCTGCTGATCACATCCGTATTGATCATGGCTGTCATCCTTATCTTCGATGAACCTGTCCTGTATTTGTTTGGCGCAAGAGAAGCGACGATGGGATATGCCAAGGACTATCTCATCACCTATATCCTGGGAACTATTTTTGTCCAGGTCACCGTCGGAATGAATTACTACATAACGACACAGGGTTTTGCCAAAACGGCGATGATCTCGACATCGATCGGCGGTGTCTTGAATATCATTCTCGATCCGATCTTCATCTTCAGCTTCAACATGGGCGTCAAAGGAGCGGCGTTGGCGACGATCATCTCGCAATTTGCCTCCTTTATCTGGGTCTTGTGTTTCATCTTTTCCAAAAAGACGATCCTGAAGATCAGAAAAGAGAACCTGATCCCCGATAAAAAGGTCCTGAAGCAGATCATCGTCCTTGGCTCTTCACCCTTTTTCATGACCGGTTCCGAGGGCATCCTCAACATCTGCTTCAACAATCAGGTTTTGGCATATGGCGGCGATATCGCGGTCAGTTCGATGACTGTCTTATTCAGTATCATGCAGATACTTTCTTTACCGGTCGAAGGTTTGGCCCAGGGCACACAACCGATCATCTCTTATAACTACGGTGCCGACCGGTTTGACCGGGTCAATAAGACCATTCGCACCGCCAGGATCATCGCGATCATCTATACATCGATCATGACTTCCATGATCCTTTTGATCCCGACGTTATTTATCGGTATCTTCAATAACAGCGAAGAATTATTCGCTGTCTGTGTACCGATGTTAAGAATATATATCGCCGGCGGTTTTGTGACCGGTATCTTCTCGATCATGCAGCAGACCTATAATTCACTGGGTGAAGGCAAGAAGTCGTTGTTCTTTGCGACCTTGCGAAAAGGTATCCTTTTGATACCTCTTATCTATATCCTGCCGCTTATCACCCCGTTTGGTCTTCTTGCGGTCGTATTGGCAGAACCGATATCTGATATCACATCGGCGATCTTCAACTTCTTCTATTTCAACCGTTTCATTAAAAGAAAACTGGCTTCCTGATATCTGTATCCATATATAGTATCAGCTCATGTAAGACATGCTTAAAAGACCTTGTTTCCGGGTCTTTTTTAATACACAAGGCCAAGTGTTTCATTTTTCTTCTTTTAAGTGTTGACTTTCGATAAATTGTTGTATATTATTATCTCTGCACAGTCATGTGGGACTATTAAGGCACACATGGTAATGTGTGCATAGTATAGAAGAGAAAGGAGATAGAGATGCCAACAATCAACCAATTGGTCAGAAAAGGACGTACGGAAAAAACATTCAAAAGTAAGTCACCGGCTTTGAACCGTGGTTACAACTCATTGAAATCACGCCCAACGAATATCTCATCACCACAAAAAAGAGGTGTATGTACTCGTGTCGGCACAATGACCCCGAAAAAGCCTAACTCAGCTTTACGTAAATATGCCCGTGTTCGTTTGTCAAACGGTATGGAAGTTACCGCATATATTCCAGGTATCGGCCATAACTTACAAGAACACAGTGTCGTTTTGATCCGTGGCGGTCGTGTTAAGGATCTGCCTGGTGTTCGTTACCACATCATCCGTGGTACATTGGACTGCGCCGGTGTAAATGATCGTCGTCAAGGTCGTTCCCTATACGGAACAAAGAGACCGAAGTAATCATGATGAAAGGAGATTAAAAAATGCCAAGAAAAGGATATATTGCTAAAAGAGATGTTCTGGCTGATCCGATCTATAACTCAAAATTGGTTACACGTTTAGTCAACAAGATCATGATCGACGGTAAAAAAGGTGTAGCTGAAAACATTCTTTACAACGCATTTGAGATCGTTGAAAAGAAGACAGGTGAAGAACCGATGGCAGTCTTTGAGAAGGCTCTGGATAATGTCATGCCTGAACTTGAATTGAAGGTCAGACGTGTCGGTGGTGCCAACTATCAGGTACCGGTCGAAGTATCCGATGAAAGAAGACTGACTTTAGGTCTAAGATGGATCGTCAACTATTCTCGCTTACGTTCCGAGAAAACGATGGAACAACGCTTAGCTAATGAGATCATGGATGCCGCAAACGGCACCGGTGCTTCTGTCAAGAAGAAGGATGATACTCATAAGATGGCTGAAGCAAACAAAGCTTTCGCTCATTATCGCTGGTAGGAGTTAAGAAATGGCTCGTGAATATTCATTAGAGAATACTCGTAATATCGGTATCATGGCACACATCGATGCCGGTAAGACTACATGTACCGAACGTATCTTATTCTTCACCGGTAAGACACATAAGATCGGTGAGACACACGATGGCGCATCCCAGATGGACTGGATGGCTCAGGAACAGGAACGTGGTATCACGATCACATCAGCCGCTACGACAGCATTCTGGTCAGGCAGCAAGAAACAACTGCCGCATACGCGTATCAATATCATCGATACACCGGGACACGTCGACTTCACAGTCGAAGTTGAAAGATCCTTGCGGGTACTTGATGGTGCTGTGACCGTACTGGACTCCAAAGCAGGTGTTGAACCACAGACCGAGACCGTATGGCGTCAGGCTACTGAATACAAAGTTCCGCGTATCGTCTTCTGCAATAAGATGGATGCGACCGGTGCCGACTTCATGATGTCTGTCAGATCGATCGGTTCAAGACTGGCAGCTAAAGCTGCTGCTATCCAAATGCCGATCGGTGCCGAGAATACATTCAGAGGGATCATCGATCTAGTTGAGCGCCGTCAGTACATCTATAACGATGATACCGGCAACAATATCACTGAGACCGATATCGACAGTCAATATGTCGATGAAGCTGAGGGTCTTCGTCAGGAACTCATCGAGATGATCGCCGATTACGACGATGACCTCATGATGAAAGTCCTCGAAGGTGAAGAACCGACAGTCGAAGAGATCAAGGCTGCGATCCGTAAAGCTACCAATACTTCGGAATTCTTCCCGGTATTGTGCGGCAGTGCTTATAAGAATAAGGGTATCCAGTTACTGCTTGATGCCGTTATCGAATACTTGCCAAGTCCTGTCGATATCCCGGCCATCAAAGGTACATTACCTGATGGTACAGAGGCATTGAGACATGCTTCCGATGATGAACCGTTCAGTGCTTTGGCATTCAAGGTCATGACTGACCCGTTCGTCGGCCGTCTGACATTCTTCCGTGTCTATTCCGGTGTATGTAAAGCCGGCAGCTACGTATTGAATGCCACAAAAGGTAAAAGGGAACGCTTTGGCCGTATCTTACAGATGCACGCCAACCACCGTCAGGAGATCGAAGAGATCGATGCCGGCAATATCGCCGCTGCCGTCGGCTTAAAGGATACGACGACCGGTGATACGCTGTGTGATGAAAAAGCACCGATCATCCTTGAAAACATGGTCTTCCCAGAACCGGTCATCCAGATGTCCGTCGAACCGAAGACAAAGGCTGACTCAGACAAGATGGGCGTCGCCCTTTCCAAGCTCGCTGAAGAAGATCCGACATTCAAGACATATACTGACGAAGAGACCGGCCAGACGATCATCGCCGGTATGGGTGAATTGCACTTAGATATCATCGTCGACCGTATGAAACGTGAATTCAAGGTCGAATGCAATGTCGGTGCTCCACAGGTAGCCTTCCGTGAAACGATCAGACAAGCTGCTGATTGTGAAGGTAAATTCGTCAGACAATCCGGTGGTCGCGGTCAATACGGTCATGTATGGATCAAGTTTGAACCGAAT
>CASEHR010000104.1 GCA_949287785.1 uncultured Bacillota bacterium
GTTCTTTACCACGATGGTGAGATAAGTGTCGAAAGCGATCTGAAAAAGGGTACGACCTTCAAGATCGTCCTTCCTAAAAAACAATGATCTGTAATGGACATCGCAAGATGTCCTTTCATGTCTTCATTGTGGCACGATATTGATATTTTACCGGCGGAAATTGCTACTGGGGCATAGAATTGTTTTTGTATAATACTAAAAAAGGAGGTTTTTATGCGTACAAGAATCTACAACAAATGTACCGATCAGGAAATAACGGAGTATCTGAAAAGAGGCGGTGATACCCTGTTCATCGGTGTCGGCGTCACTGAACTGCACGGGCAGCTGCCGGTCGATTGTGAAAGCATCCTGGTCGAAGGTGTTGCTTTGGCGATGGCTGAGAAAGCAGACGGCTTAGCCCTTATCAATCTGCCGTACTTTCATGCCGGAGCGACGGCAATCGGAAAGAGCACCATCAACATCTCCATCAAAGCCGGTTATGAGTATCTTCTGGCATTGATCTATGCTGTATATAAGCTTGGCTTTAAAAAGATCGTCATGATCAGCGCACATGGGCCGGCATATCTGACGATCAATTCTGTCTGCATGGATTTCTTCCATGATACCCATACCCCGATCTTACATATCGATCTTCCTCATGCGATGGCGATAGCTAAGGAAAACGGCTGGCAGAGCAGCGGTGATATGATGACCGATTTCAATGACCTCATCTATGGGGCGTATAAGATCATGCGTCAACTGGAATACATCCCGGTCATCGCGGATTTTGACAGAGAAGCTTTCTTAGCTAAACGCAAAGAAGGCAATCGGAAACAATGGTTCAAGAAGGACCTGCATAAACTGAATTATTCAACAGGCGGCTTCGGCTCATATTATGCTGAGCTAGAAGAACATGGTGGTCTAGAATATTCCGCGTCGCAAGAAGAAAGGGATGAAAGGGGAGAGACAGGACTGGCGTTATTGTATGATCTTGTCGATAAATTCGATCCCGCTCATTTCTTGACTCTTTTGGATGCTTTGGATGAAGCTGTCAATGATGATATCATCAAGCGCTTCACGCATCTGGATAACGGTGTCCCATATAAGTGATATGTCGATAAAGATCATCTTTTTTGACATCGACGGCACTGATGTCGATCGAAGTCATGGTCTTGGGTAAATTGGTAACCAGGATGTTGACGACGATGAGGATCGCTAAAACGATGGTACTGATGGTGATGGCATAACTTCCGCCTTTGAGCGCGTTTCTGTTTGACTTAGCTTTATTGTCTTTGAACAGTTTCATCAGTTAGACCTCCTTTTCTCGAGGGACTGGACACTCAGGAAGATGAAGAAGACGATGATCGATGGATAATAGACGATCGCCGTGATATCGAAGACACCGTTCACAAAAGTGTAGAACCTTTCAAAAAGAGACAATGTGCTCATTATATCGGGCACCAGTCCTTCAAAAAGGGTCGGATCGATAAAATAGACGATCGATACGATAATGAGGACGACGGCAGCTATGCCGTAGCCGATCTTGTCGTTTTTGGTGAGATATCTGATGAGCAATCCCATCAAGACGATGACGATACCGATCGTGATATACGAACCGAGGGCTGTTGCCGAAACGTATTCGGAAAGAGATACGCTGTAGTAATTAAAAAGGATCACGACGATACAAAGCCCGGCAGCCAAGCCCTGGTTTTCGGTAAGTGAAGAAAGGAACATACCGATTGCGATAAAGGCAGCACCCATGATGAAAAAGGCGATGATCGTCGCATATGATGTCAGAAGATATACTTAACCAAAACTGGCAAAGATATGCGGATAGATGAGAATAAACAAAAAGGGGATGGCAAACACGGCAAGCAGGGCAAGATACTTGCCGACGATCACATCGACCGTGCTTATCGGCAAAGAATAGAGTAACTGATCGGTCTTCTGTCTGCGCTCTTCAGCCAATGTCCTCATCGTCAGGATCGGAATGATGATGACAAAGATGATCGAACTGAAACCTAAGACATACTCAAAATTACTGACGGCCATTTCGAGGTTGTAAAGCATGGCTCCGATCCCGACAAAGACGAGAAGAAAACTGCCGAAGACATAGCCGATCAGAGAGTGAAAATACGTATGGAGTTCATGCTTGAAAACGGCGATCATATGATTGCCTCCTTGTGATCGGTCAGCTCAAGGAAGACATCTTCCAAGCTGGCTTTTTTGACTTTCATCTCATATAAGATGTGATCGGTCTTTTTAAAAGAATTGTAGATCGCTTCCGACAGAATATAGATATCATCGATATCGCTTCTGATAATGACTTTTATAGGATCGCCTTTCTCAGCAGTTATCTCATTTATGCCGTCAATTCCTTCCAACATCTTTTCGACATCAGCTATAGCGGCATCGGTAACGATAGCGATCTCGGCCTTCTGGAGCAGATGGCGCTTTAGATCTTCCGGTCTGTCGAATGCCACAAGGCGTCCTTTATTGATGATGATGATCTCATCACAGATCGTCTGGACTTCCGATAGGATATGTGAGCTGAAGATGACCGTGTGATCTTTGCCCAGTTCTCTTATCAGTTCTCTGATCTCAATGATCTGCAAAGGATCAAGACCGACCGTCGGTGGCAGAAAGACAGGCGGTCATGATATTCATGGTAGTGGATTTACCGGCTCCGTTAGGTCCTAAAAACCCGTAGACATGACCATCGTTGATAGTGAAAGAAAGATCGTCGACAGCTGTTATGCTGCCATAGTCCTTTCTGAGATGTTCAACATTAATCATATTCACCTCCTGTTTAGCTTAATATAAAGGTCATAGCTTAACTAATCCTTAATGATCACGATATATGTCTGTTATCTTCATAGCTGCGCAATGATAATGAGAACTCTTTGTCACAAAACGGATGAAAGGCATTGTCACATCTCGAGCCGCTCACGCATATGAAGATGTGCACAGGGTGTTTACTGACCACATCACCGCATAGGTTTTCCATATCCGGACTTGCATCATCGAAAGATAAAGATGTTTTTCGTTTCGACATGCATTTTTCTGAATGATCCGGGTAAGTAGGGTTATCGATCAAAAAAAGTTCAAAACCTGACAAATTTTATTTGACTATAGCTTTATTTAGTCTTAAAATGTCCAATGCCTAACAAAAAGGAGGTCTTATGAAGAGATTATTGGGTATGGAGATATTAGGTCTGGCTAATATGATCCGCCGTGTCACATTTAATGATCTGGATATCTTTAAAGATGGTGATCGTCCCACTCAGGTACAGCATTTCGTCCTTGTTCAGATCTGGCACAGTACAGAAGATGTCTATCAGCGTGATCTTGAAAAGAAGTTCAGGATCCGCCGCAGTACGATAGCTGAGATCTTAAAAGGAATGGAGAAAAAGGGGTTGATCATCAGGACATCTTCTCCTTTGGACAAACGCACCAAGAAGATCGAACTGACTCAAAAGGCGATCGAGATGTGCGAGGAAGAGAAGGAAAGAGTGGATGAAACAGAAAGAAGGCTCACGGATGGTCTGAGTGCTGATGATATCGACACATTTTATATGATCATGGATAAGATGTTAGGCAATTTACAAAAGGAGGAGCATAAATGATCAGGACTTTATTAGCTCAGGTCAAACAGTATAAAAGGCCGGCTATCTTGACGCCGATCTTTGCCGCTTTGGAAGTCGTGATGGAGATCTTGATTCCCTTTGTCACTGCGATGATCATCGATAAAGGTATCGAAGCCGGTGATATGGATCAGGTCTACCTGTATGGCGGTATTATGATCGTCTTGGCGGTCTTGAGTTTGATCTTTGGTATCCTTTGCGGTAAATACGCCGCGACGGCTTCAACAGGCTTTGGTGCCAATCTAAGGGATGCCATGTATGAAAACATCCAGAAATATTCTTTTTCCAACATTGATAAATTTTCTACAGCAAGTCTTGTGACCAGGATGACGACTGATGTCACCAACGTCCAGAACGCTTTCCAGATGTGTACAAGGATCGCGGTCAGGGCACCGCTTACGATGATCTGTTCGTTAGTCATGTGTATCGTCATCAGCCCTGAGCTGAGCATGATCTTCTTTGTGGCGATCATCATATTGGGAACGGCCTTGATCATCATCATGTCAAAGACGACCAAGATCTTCACTGAAGCTTTTAAGCAATACGATGATGTCAATGCCAAGGTACAGGAAAACGTTACCGGTATCAGGGTCGTCAAAGCCTTTGTCAGGGAAGATCACGAAAACAAGAAGTTCAACAAAGCAGTTGACAAGCTCTATCGTCTTTTCGTCAAGGCGGAAAGCATCTTGGCTTTTAATAACCCGGCGATGATGTTGGTGGTATATGGTAGTATGATCGCTCTATCATGGTTTGGAGCGCACTTTATCGTAGTCGGTGATCTTTCGACCGGCAATCTCACTTCGATGTTTACCTATGTCATGAGTATTCTCGGCAGTCTGATGATGCTTTCGATGATCTTCGTCATGCTTTCGATGAGTACAGCCAGTGCCAGAAGGATCGCGGAGGTGCTGACGGAAGAGAGCGATCTTAAAGATCCGCAAGATGCGATAACAGAAGTCAAAGACGGCAGTATCGTCTTTGATCATGTATCTTTTGCTTATAAACACGGTACAGGGGAAGATACTTTAAAAGATCTGTCGTTTGCGATCGAAAGCGGCGAGACCATCGGGATCGTCGGTGGTACCGGCAGCGGCAAATCAAGTCTTGTCAATCTCATATCACGACTGTATGACGTCTCTTGCGGCACTATCAAAGTCGGGGGGATCGATGTCAGACGCTATGATATGGAAGTATTGCGGGATCAGGTATCTGTCGTCTTGCAGAAGAACGTCTTATTCAGCGGAACGATATTGGATAACCTGCGCTGGGGTGATGAAAACGCCAGTGAAGAAGAATGCATCGAGGCTTGCAAACTGGCCTGTGCTGATGAATTCATCCAGAAATTTCCGGATAAATACAACACC
>CASEHR010000105.1 GCA_949287785.1 uncultured Bacillota bacterium
GACGACCGATTTACTGTCTTCAACAGTACCGATGAAAGTCTTGAACATCAAGTTGAAAGGTCTTGGCTCTGTAAAGTTCTGCTTGCCGCATTTCGGGCAGACGACATGCTTCTCTTCGATCACCTTCATCATCTCTTCCGGTGACTTTCCTTCAACACTGATTCCGGTCGCATTCTCGATCATCTGATCGGCTCTGAAACGTGATTTGCACTCTTTGCAGTCGATCATGAGATCGCTGAATCCCTTTAAGTGACCTGATGCTTCCCAAGTCCGCGGATTCATGATGATGCCCGCGTCGATACCGACGTTGTTCGGATCTTTCTGGATGAACTCCCGCCACCAAAGATCCTTGATATTCTTCTTTAATTCACTGCCTAAGATGCCAAAATCCCAGCTATTGGATAAACCGCCGTAGATCTCTGACCCCTGGTAGACAAAACCTGTACTCTTTAAATGATTTACGATCTCTTCAAAACTGTATTTATTCATAAATTCTCCTTAAGCATTGATATTATAAACCATTTGTGCATGCAGTTAAATGACATATTGCACAAAGCCTTTATCTGCTTTTTATCGATCCTTTCTCAACAAGATTATACAAAACATAAGTTCAAAGGTTAAAAAGGGCCCTTCGAGCCTTTGCCTTCTGGATCCGTTGATCAACTCATTACTGTAGTGTCATCACAAAAAAATCATACGCTCTTTTATCAAGGTCGGTATGAATAAAAAGATGTTCTGCGACCAAACGATAGACAGATCCATCAAGATCCAGCTTTTCGACAACCGCAATATCATCTTGTGTAGCTTTAAAGATATAGCGCAGCTGCCTTAAGATCTCAGGAGCCATGACTTTTTCCTTTCCCAGGTGTTCAAGACATAAAAACCCGCCTTTCAAGCTCGAAAAACTGACGACCTTTTTTCTATCGCACACGACACAGCCTTCAACATATGCCTCAAAACCGAGAAGACGGCTGATGAAGGCAAGAAAGATCACAACGATAAGTCTGATATCATGTGTTCCGGTATTCATGAAAGATCTCATCACCTCTTTATACAGAAGCCGACTGTTCTCATCATCCAATACACTCAGGGTCAATTTGCTGATAAGGGAAAGACCGGCCAGCAGGCTGATATCATCTTTATAAAAACTCTGGATAAGTTCAGCTTTATAAAGGGTGAAGATATCTCTGTTGTCTTTATGATCATAGGTGATATCACTGAGTGAATAAGGCATCAGCGAGACCGCATTCTTGCTGGTCATCTTTTTTGCCCCTTTGGCAATAAAAGTCAAGAGGCCATGTTCAAAGGTCAAAGCTTTGATCATGGCATCATTTTCTCTATGATCGCGAACATCCAGGATGATGGCTCTTACTGTATCACTCATACCGGCCATAACCGAGATCTTTTAATGTTCCCGGTTTGTTCATCCAATCCTCTTTGACCTTGACAAACAAGCTCAGATAGATCTTTTTGCCGAAGAGTTTTTTGAGTTCTTTGGAAGCACCCATATTGATCTTTTTCAACCGCTCACCTTTTTTGCCGATGATGATGGCTTTATGGGAATCCTTGTTGCAGATGATCGATGCTTCAATGATGACTTTATTCTCTTTTTCTTCCAGAACATCGATGTATGTTGCGACCAGATGAGGTATCTCCTGATCGGTGTTCTCAAGGATCTTCTGCCGGATGATCTCTTTGGCCCGAAAAGACGTTGAAACATTGGTGATCATCTCATCAGGATAGTATTTGATATCATCTTTGAAGTAAGTCAGTGTTACCTTGACCAGTTCATTGATATTATCCGCATTGTGGACACTGATCGGGATATACTCCTTAAAATCGTATTCTGCAGCATCCATTAGGATCTTAGCGATCATGTCTTTGTTCAGAAGATCGATCTTGTTGGCAACTAAAAAGACCGGGATATCTAGGGCAAACAGACGTCTGAGGATCGGCTCGTCTTTCTCAGTCAGACCTTTTTTGGCATCGATCATATAGTAGATGACATCAGCTCCTTCAGCCTGGCCATATGCTTCTTTGTTCATATTCTGGCCAAGTTCTGTTTTAGCCTTATGAATGCCCGGTGTATCGATGAAGATGATCTCATCTTCACCATCGTGATAAATGCCCAGAATGGCATTGCGCGTCGTCTGAGCTTTATCGGAAGTGATGGCGATATCTTCTTTCATCAGAAGATTGATCAATGACGACTTGCCGACATTAGGCAAGCCCATCAAGGCAACAAATCCGCTCCTCACCTGATCTTATCCTCGACATCGCTATAGTCAAAACTCATCGGTAAAAGTTCAGCGATATTGGTTTCAACGATCTCTTTACCGTTTGAAAGGATGATCGGCGTATCCTTATTCAAAAGCTCATTCAAGACCTGACGGCAGATGCCGCATGGAGCGGCGATCCGGTAGCCATCTGACACAATAGCGATC
>CASEHR010000106.1 GCA_949287785.1 uncultured Bacillota bacterium
CTCAGATTATAACATACCCATATTTATCATAAATCCTTAAAACGCTATAATGATTCCATGCGTAAGATCATTCTGATTATAGCCTTGCTTTTACTTACAGGCTGCAATACACAAGAAACTGTATCCGATCACATTCCCACATACGATGGTGAGCCATATATCATCATCAACGATAATATCCCCTATTTTACCGCTTCTGAAATTGATAAAGCTGCTGAAACGGTCTACGAAGAGTATGGCAAACTCGATGATCTTGACCGATGTACATATGCGATCGCCAGTATCGATCAGAGTCTGATGCCCATCGATGAAAGAGATGACATCAGTTTTATCAAACCGACCGGCTGGCATAATGACCGTTATGACTTTATCGATGGCGGAAATCTCTACAACCGCTGTCATCTGATCGGCCGGATGCTGACAGGAGAAGATGCCAATGCGCAAAATCTCATCACCGGCACGAGGTACATGAATACATCGGGAATGCTGCCCTTTGAAGAAAAGACCGCAAGGCACATCGAAATGACTGATCATCATGTCCTCTATCGGGTCACGCCGATATTTGTAAATGACGAGCTGTTGTGCCGGGGTGTATTGATGGAATGCCAATGTACCGAAGATGATCTTGTTTTCAATGTCTTTGTCTACAATGTCGAGCCGGGCATCATCATCGATTATAAGACCGGCGACAACAAGGAAGATACATCATCGATAGAAGGCGAGCTCAGTGACTTTGTGATCAACACCAACACGAAGAAGTTCCATCTTCCCGACTGCACCAACATCGAATCCATCAATAAAGATCATCGAAAGACTATCAAAAGCACCGAAGAAGATCTGATCACCAAAGGCTATACACCGGCTAAATGCTGCCTGGATTAAAAACTTTTTGACAGGTATGGCTGAAAGATGGATCTATTAAAGACACGAATACTCTTTTGAAATCGGTATTAACCGAAGATATTGATCTGATAACCCATTTCATCGACAAGTTTAGATAAATCATCCATCCTTATCCTGATAAGTGTATCATCAAAGAACGGATGAAAACGAAAGTAGGGCCATCTCATGATCTCTTCATCGATATACACACTGAATCGGTGTTCTTTGTCATAAATGAGATCGATGATCCCCACACTGCCTTTTTTTGTATGCAGGATCTTCAGATCATCCAAAGTTGCCATAGCGATCTTTTTAAGGCCCATCTTCCTTTTGAATTCCTTTTTATCAAATTCCTTGTCGCCGGGCATGATTATAAAATAGAATTCACTCTTGTTCTGCGTGCGGAAAATGAGGTTTTTGATCGTCTTGACACCGACGATATCATCCAATACAGCCGCCTCATCGCCATCCGGATAATGATCATACACAAAACGCTCATACGGAATCATGAGCGCATCCAGAAAAGCATAACAATTCTTTTCATCATCCGAACGATACCGGTCAGGGCGGCCTTTGTATTTTTTAACGCTAAAGCTCCTCATAAGAACATTATACCTTTGATCTGTGCTATCATCATTAAAAAGGAGGTCATGATATGCAGATCCTTATCGTTGACGGTCAGGGCGGCAAGCTTGGCGCTGAACTGATCAAAGCCATCAAGAAAAACATCGAATGCACAGTGACGGCGATCGGTACCAATGCCATCGCTACCGAAAACATGCTCAAAGCCGGCGCCGATATTGCCGCCACCGGTGAAAATCCCGTCATCGTTGCCTGTCGCAAAGCCGATGCGATCATCGGTCCCATCGGTATCGTCATCGCCGATTCCCT
>CASEHR010000107.1 GCA_949287785.1 uncultured Bacillota bacterium
CTGGAAGATCATCTGCACATCTTTGTGATAACTCTTCAGCTCTTTGCCTTTGATATCGGCAATATCCTTGCCTTCAAATTCGATCTTGCCGCCGCTTGGTTCATACAATTTGACGATCGTTCGTCCGAGTGTCGACTTACCGCAGCCTGATTCACCGACGAGACCAAAGGTCTCATTGTGACCGACTTCAAAGCTGACATCATCGACAGCCTTGACGATCTGTTTTGGGGCAAACAAGCCCTTGGTGACATCGAAATATGTCTTTAATCCCTGTACTTTTAAGATCGGTCCTGTCATTTTTTCACCGCCTTCTTTACTTCCAGCCAGCATGAACATTTATGAGTGTCACTGAAACTCAGCTCATCCGGCTGTCTCAATTTACAGATCTTCATCGCGCTGGCACAGCGATCGACAAACGGACAGCCGACCGGCGGATCAAGAAGATCGGGTGGCGATCCCGGAATCGGTTTTAGTTCTTCTTCATCGTCATTTTCCGGATTGGCGATACAGTTCAGTAATCCTTTGGTATACGGATGTCTTGGATCGTAGAAGATCTCACGATCGGTTCCGATCTCGACGATCTTGCCACCATACATGATCGCGATCCGGTCACATAGCTTGGCAACGACCCCGAGGTCATGGGTGATCATGATGATCGATGATTCACTGGTCTCTTTGAGACTTTCGATCAGCTCCAGTACCTGGGCCTGGATCGTCACATCCAGGGCTGTCGTCGGCTCATCAGCGATGATGAGCTTGGGTCTCATCGCTAAAGCGATCGCAATGACGATCCTTTGACGCATACCGCCGGAAAATTCAAACGGGTATTGTTTGATGCGCTTTTCAGGTGATGGAATACCGACCTGCCGCATCAGTTCCAGCGCTTTCTCACGCGCTTCCTTCTTAGTCATTTTGGTATGATTTAAAAGCGGTTCGACCAACTGCGTTTCGATCTTCAGGACCGGATTGAGAAAGGTCATCGGGTCCTGGAAGATCATCGCCATCGTATTGCCTCTGATCTTGCGCATCGTCGCTTCATAAGCTTTTTTATCTTTGAAATTCTTACGTGATATATCCTGACCATCGAAGACGATCTCACCATCTTCGATCTTGCCGTTTTCGGCTAAAAGACCGATGATCGAATACATGGTCTGGCTTTTGCCCGATCCGGATTCGCCGACGATCCCCAGCACTTCTTTATCCTTTAAGGAAAATGAGACATCACGGACAGCTTTGACGATCCCCTGATCTGTCTTGAAAGTGGTTGTCAGATTGTTTACTTCAAGTAATGCCATAGATCACCTCTTAGCCTCCAGGGCTTCACCAAGACCATCACCGATGAAGTTGAGCGACAGGACCGTCATACAGATCGCTGCGATCGGCCAGATGATCTGGATCGGATATGTGAACAACAGTTGTCGGCAATCATTAGCTAACCGGCCCCAGCTTGGGATCAAAGGATCAAGACCGATACCGACAAGTGACAAGAACGCTTCGGTAAAGATCGCATTCGGGACCATCATCGTGAGGCAAACAATGATCGGACCTAAAGCGTTGACGACCAGATGCTTCATCAGGATCCGCATGTGACTGGCACCCAATACCTTGGCTGCCATCGCAAATTCCATCTCTTTCAAAGACATGACCTGCGTCCTCACCTGTCTTGCCATCTGGATCCAGGAAGTGATACTGATAGCGATGACCATACTGAGGATATTGTTGCCAAAGACCATGAGTATGAGTAATGTATAAAGGATGCTCGGAACTGAATAGATGATATCGATGATCCGCATCATGACCATATCGACTTTACCGCCAAGGTAGCCGGATACACCGCCATAGATGATACCGACGACAAGGTTGATACCGGCTGAGGCAAAACCGATCGCTAAGGAGATCCGGGCGCCGTACATGACTCTGACCAGGATATCTCTTCCTAGCTTATCCGTACCGAAGGGATGTTCCAAAGAAGGCAGGGCATTGCGCAAAGCCATATTCTGCTCTTCATAGCCATATGGCGATACCATCGGAATGATGATCGCCGCCAAGATCATCAAGGTCAGAAAGATCAGACCGATCAGAGCGAGCCTGTTTTTCTTGAAACGATCCCATGTATCTTTTAGAAAAGTCTTGCTTTGAATAGCGATAAAGTCCGAATTCTTTTCACTTTCGTCCAGAAGTTCAAACATATCGTCAGTCAATACGAGTTCTTTTTCTGTCATATCCTTCACCTACTTTCCGAGTTTGATCCGCGGATCGATCAGGGCAGCGATGATATCAGATACGATCGTCATCACAATGACGATGAGCCCTAAAAAGATCGTCAGACCCATAACGAGTGTATAATCACGATTGGAGATACTATCGGTAAATTCCGCCCCGATCCCCGGTATCGTAAACAGTCTTTCAATTACCAATGATCCGGTCACCAGTCCGGCAAACATCGGTCCGCAATATGTGACGATCGGAAGCATCGCATTCTTCAGACCGTGTTTGATGATGACGAGCAGCTCGCTTGTTCCCTTGCTTCTCGCTAAGGTGATGTAGTCCTTGTTCATGACATCCTTCAGTGAGCTCCTGGTCAGCCTGGTGATCATCGAGATCGGGCTCAAAGCCAAAGCGAGTGCCGGCAAGATGTAATGCACCGAACTGGACAGACCCATTACCGGCAGAATGCCCCATCTGACCCCAAACAGATACATCATGATGATCGCAAACAAGAAGCCCGGTATCGACACCCCCAATGTCGCAAAGGTCGTGATGAGACTGTTGACCCAGCGTTTTTTGGTCAGCGCCGATACGATGCCCAGGGTCAGACCCAGGACTACCGCCAAGACAAAGGCGACAAGCCCTAAGCCAAAGGTCACCGGTGCCCGCTCGACGATGATATCCAGGACCTGCTGACCTTTTTTGGCGATCGATTCGCCGAAATCGAGCTTGAGAGCATTACCGAGGTAGATGATGTATTGCTCGGTGACCGGCTTATCCAGGCCATACTTGTGTTCCAAAGCCGCATATGCCTCCGGACTGAGACTGCGAGAATCCTGAGCAAACGGGTTACCCGGTATCGCTCTGACCGCAAAGAAAGTCAGGGTCATGAGGATGAACAGGGTAAGTGCTCCTATCAATAATCTTTTCGCTATATATTTGATCATATAATCACCTTATCAAGTAGAGTTCTTCTTGCGGCGGGGTGATGAATTCAGCCCCATCCTCTCTGACGACGACATCTTCTTCAAGTCCGATCCGGCCGGCTCTTGTCGGAATACCGGGTTCCAATGTGAAGACCATGTTCTTTTTAAGCGGTGTCCTGATCAGCTCATCACGGTCGTAGCGCGGTTTAGCCGGTCCCAATAACGGACCGCCATCGTGTGCTACCTGGCCTAACTGATGGCCTAAAGCCGCATTCCAGGATGGATATCCCTTATTAACGATATAATCTCTGGCAACTGTATCGACTTCGATTCCGGTAACTCCCGGCTTCAGAGCTTCCGCTGCCATCTTGATCGCATCTCTGACGACATTGAACGAGGCGACGATATCATCAGGTGCTTTATCCTCATCAGGTCTTAATACGTAGTACATTCGTTGCAGATCACAACTGTATCCATCGATCCTGATCCCGAAATCGATATTGACGACATCGCCATAATCGATCAAATGATCGGGAGCGCCCATATGTCCACCCGGACAATCGGCACCGGAGAAAACACCGGGATTGCAGGATTTCGGCCAGGAATATTCAAAACCCTTTCTTTCGACTTCGCTCTGGAAGAAGGCATATACATCCTTGCAATTGGCGCCGGCCCTGATGACCGCTTTGGCATCCATGAAGATCTTTTCCGCTTCTTCACAAGCTTTTGCGATCTTTTGAAGTTCATCTTCCGTCTTGATACCGCGGACATCAACAATGATCTCTTCACTTGACATTACCGTACCTTTAAACCCGGCCTTATCAAAAGCTTCCTTTAAAGTCATATACATACCCAACGTCAATCCATCAGCACTTGGATTTTCAAGCGAATAATCTAAGGCGATCTTCTCAGGATCTTTTCTTCGGATGTATTCCGCCAATGTATCGGTAAATGATATCGGAAAGGCGATGACTTCATCAAATACCCCGTGATGGATATAACCATTCTTATCGATCGGCGTACATATCGCCGCTGTCGTACCGTCTTTATTGAATATACAAGCAGTCAGACCGATGAACTCGGCATCTGATAATACACCGAGGATCGGTTCGCTGTTGGTGGCTGATTCCTGCCCGGCGACGATCCACATATCGATATCTTTTTCTTTCAGGGCATCGATTGCGATCTTGACCTTTTGCTTATTGAACATAACCCCTCCCCCTTTGCAATAATAACTAAATTATAGTGCTTACATTGTAATTTGCAAGACTTATTTCAATATTTTTTTCATTTAATTTACACTTAATGTAAATCTTTCATTATTTCAATAAAATCACATCATTTTCATTATTTCTTTCATATTTTCATAGCTATCGATACCGTATATCCGGCATCACTACCGTCAAAAACGAAGATTATGATATGGCCTTTGTGACAAGCCCCTTCGGTCATGACCAGATCCTCGATTACTATATCAAAGACCTTGACCGCTTATACTTTGAATATGTCAATTTCATAACCGATCCCGCTGCCGATACAGAAGTCATCAAAACATCCTTGAATGATCATTTTGCCTTCACCAATACCGCTTTCTTTATCCAGAGCGATATCGTCGACGGCTCAAATATGGCCTATGAAGATATCATGACCTTCAGCCCCTATATCATGATCAGTGCTATCATCCTGGTCTTGACAATGATCGTCTATCGGCTCTTTGACCGCAAAAAGATCGCCGGTGAAGTCATCTTTTTGAAAGACAAGTATTATCGCAAAGAGACCTATCTTATCATAAAGGTGATCTTTATCTTCATCCTGACCCTGGTCTTAGCGCTGGGACTCTATCCGTTGAGCGACATGATGAATGAGCTGGGCAATGAATACGGTTATGCTTCGATAATGAACTATAATGTACTCCTTATCATCGCCACCGTCGCGATCATCGACCTCATCGCCTTTGTAAGTGAGATCATCATCTATGGCTATCAGGCTAAAAAGAGTAAGTAAACGTTTTAAAGACACGATCATCTTAAAGGATCAGGATCTTACGATCGATAAACCCGGCCTTTATATGATCATGGGTCCATCGGGTATTGGCAAATCCACCCTTTTAAACATGATCGCCGGTTTTGAAAAGATCGATAGCGGTAAGATCATCAACGACCTTTCAAAAACGATGATCTTTCAGGAATACGAGCTGATCGATGAGTTGAATGTCTATGACAATATCTTTTTATACCGCAAAAGAAGAAAGAGCGATACCGTCCTTGTTAAAAAACTCGGTCTTGCCGATCTTATGAAACACTACCCAAAAGAGCTCAGCGGCGGCCAAAGACAAAGAGTCGGCATCATGCGTGCCCTCAGTTTCAGCCCCGATGTCATCCTTTGCGATGAGCCGACCGAAGCTCTTGATATCCGCAATAAATACATCGTGATGGATTGTCTTAAGACATATGCCGAAGATCATATCGTCATCATGGTCACTCACGACGATGATCTTGCGAAAAGATATGCAGATACCATCTATCTCTTTAAGGATCACGATCTGTCGATAGTCAAAGATAACTGTAAAAGCAGGACCCGGATCCGTCATGACTGTCACCCCCTTACCAAAAACGCCTTAAAGAAGCTTTTAAATAAGATCACTTTAAAACGAAACATC
>CASEHR010000108.1 GCA_949287785.1 uncultured Bacillota bacterium
TTTTCGATAGACCATGGGCTTTCGACACTTCTTTGATGGCATCCTTGGTCGACAAGCCTTCACTGATCATCTCTTCGATCAGAATATTGATCGAACCGTAATCGACGACCTTCTCTTTATGATCGCCCTCGACGATGATGACGATCTCTCCTTACAGGTCATCCAAAGCCATGACAACTTTTAAAGTACCCCGGATATACTCTTCGTGGATCTTGGTCAGTTCTCTGGCGATACAGACTTTGCGATCACCTAATACCTCATACATCAATTTCAAAGTACTCTCAACGCGATGAGGAGCTTCATAGAAGATCATCGTATAGGGGAAGGTCAAAAGACCATTCAGTTCACTTCTGGCCTTACTGCTGCGCTCATTCAGAAAACCGTAGAAAAGATAGTGACGGGCATCCATGCCGGAGGCTACCAAGGCATGAAGACCGGCACTGGGGCCGGATATCGTGACCACATTATAGCCCATGGCGATCGTCTTATTGACGATATCAAAACCGGGATCGGAAATAAGCGGATAACCGGCATCGGACAAAAGCGCGATGTCGTGACCATCTTTTAATAGCGCGATGAGACCATCGCTTGACTCTCTCTCGTTGAAATTGTGGTATGCCAAAAGCCGGCTTTTGATCGAAAAGCGTTCCAATAAGGTTTTAGTGACTCTGGTATCTTCGCATGCGATATAGTCGACTTCTTTTAAGACCGATACCGCCCGTGGTGAAAATTCACTGAGGTTACCGATCGGCGTCGCTACCAGATACAGCGTCGCTTTATCATTTTGATAGCTCTTCTGTCTTTGCATCACCTTTGACCTTCGCCGTCTTGACTTGATCAGTCGTTTTATTCTTGTTTGGTGTCTTGACGATACCCTTAGCCAGAAGATCGTCCAGAGTTATATAGATCGCACTTTCACGGTTTTCCAGTTTGCATGTCCTTGCGATGACATTCATTGAAGTCACCCGATACAAGACCCCTTCATATTCGATCTGAGCATTGAGCTTTGGTAGACCTTTGCGCAATTCCTTATAAGCATCATCCTCATACTTGAGACAGCACATGAGTTTACCGCAATGACCGCTGAGCTTCTGGATATTTAAAGCCAAGAGCTGATTTTTGGCCATATTGATAGATACCATATCGAAATCATTGATGAACTTACCGCAACACAGTTCTCTGCCGCATGGACCGACTCCTCTTACAAGCTTGGCCTTATCGCGGGCACCGATCTGCCTGAGTTCGATCCGGCAATGGAAATTAGCTGCCAGTATCTTCAACAGTTCTCGGAAATCGACTCTTTCATCAGCGGTATAGATAAAGGTCAGTTTCGTACGGTCCAGGGTATACTCAGCCATCACCAAGCGCATGTCTAGCCCCAGCATCAATGCTTGTTTCTTACAGAAAGCCAGTGCTTTTGTGGCATCCTCTTCATTTTCTTTATAAGCCTTCAGATCCTGTTCTGTCGCCTTACGGTCGATAAGTTTAAGATCGATCTTATCGGAACCGGTATAGGCATCATTGCAGGCAAATGCGAAATCACCGCCGAATTCACTCTCCAAAACGACCATATCGCCTTTTTTTATCGAATGGTCTGTAGTCATAAATGTCTCTGTCTTGCCGGTCGCCTTGAAGCGGACATCCACATAGCAGATCTCTTCATCACCTGTTTCTATTGTATTCTCAATGAGTATCTCTTCCATTTCATTCTCCTTTTTCGCTCATCATGATCCGATAAGCCAATTGATCCAATAATGACCTCTTATCATAATTATAATCGCTTTTGTGCAAAATATCTAAAACAGCTTCCAATATCATGGCAAGATTATGATCCCTAATCTTTAAAAGTGTGTTCCTGAAACTTTCGATATCCGTGTCGATATTCATCGCAGAGCTGATATAGATGCTCATGATCATAAGATAATACTTCAGAAAGATCCTGAGATTCTCACCGTCACCCTTATAGGCTGTATAGACTTCCTTTTGATACATGATCTCAATATGACCGGGATCATCAAGATCATCAAGGGTCTTTAAGGCGATCTCTTTGGCTTTGATGTAGTTGGCATCATCACTTGTTGTTTCGATACCCATTTCACTTATCAAAAAGGCATCGAGCCTGTCGGTACCGCTTTCGACCAGATGATCATAGGTATAGGCATTGTCGGTCCTTTTGAAAGTGATGACCTGGGCTCTGGAAACGACGGTCTTTAGGATACGGTCAAGATGATCGGTAACCATGATCGCATATAGGTCCGGATGCGGTTCTTCGATCCGTTTTAAGATCATATTTTCGACTTTGGCACCGGTATTGTTTTCGAAGGCATTGATGATATAGACTTGTCGGCCGGCTTTTTCCAAAGCAGTCTTATCCAGACGCTCAAAAAGATCATCGATCTTGTCTTTATCGATCTTATCCTTGCTGCCGTCGATGAAGACGACATCAAAGTAGATATTCTCCCTGATCCGCCGGCAGGTATCGCACACTTCACACGCAAATCCGCCATCACCTTCGATGATACTCTGAGCCAGAAGATATGCCGTGGCAAGTTTCATGGGATTAGGCGGGCCGGCCAAAAGATATAGATGACTCAGCTTTTCGCCTTTTAAGGCATTTTCCAATATTTTATAGACCTTGGGTTCATAGGTCCTCAATTCGTCCTTTATCACAAGAACTCCCTGATGATCTTATAGACGTCTTTTGTCACCTCAGCGATCGTCTTTGAAGCATCGATCGTCACGATCCGGTCCTTAAAGCGTTCCATGACGAGCTTATATCCTTCATGGACCAGAGAATGAAAGACAAGTGATTCACCATCCAGCCGATCGATATCATCGCGATTTCGCCTGATACGATCAAGTCCGGTCTTCTCATCGATATCGAAATAGATCGTCAGATCAGGAAAGTGATCATCGATCGCAAAGCGATTGAGTGCATACACCTCATCAAAACCGATCTTTCGGCCAATGCCCTGGTAAGCCAGGCTGGAATCGATAAAACGCTCGCACAGGACCGAAGTACCCCTCTCTAAAGCCGGCAATACTTTCTGAGTCAGATGCTGGCGGCGGGCAGCCACATAAAGTAGCGCTTCGGTTTTGACATCCATCTCCGTATTGTCCGGATCGAGGATGATCTTTCTGATATCTTCGGCAATCTTGACGCCACCCGGTTCTCTGGTGAGAATGATATCGATACCGTCATTCTTCAATGCCTCGTATACCAAAGGCGCGATCGTACTCTTGCCGGATCCATCCGGCCCTTCCAGCGTGATAAATTTGCCCTTTTGCATCAGTTCATCTTCTCCGTATCTGGCTTGAACATACTGTCAAAAGCCTTGATTATCTGATCACGGATATATTCCATCTCATCATAAGTCAAGGTCTCTCCGCTCATATTCATCATCTTGACTGTGACATTGCGGTTGATATCTTCGACCCGCTTCATTTCGATCCTGATCTCCTTTAAAAGTTCAAGATCCGCAAGTGACACCAAAGCTGCTACATCTTTTCCGTCTTTTGTGATGATCACCTGGCGATCATAAACGCCGTTTTCGATCAGCTCGGCAATCTGATGATATTCGATCTTATCGGTTGTATCTTTGACCATCATAAGTTATCTCCTTTTAAATAGTAGACCAAGCATATCGTCTTGGCATCGGTTATCCGGCCATCTCTGATCATCTTTTCGATCTCTTCCAGGGTGAACTCATACACATTGATCCTTTCATCGGTATCAAGATGCTGGCCGACATATTCGCCCTCTTTCCCGTAATACAGATAGATCCGCTCACTGGAATATCCGCAAGTCGGCACCATATATCCGTACTTTTTCAGATCATTGACTTTGACGCCCAGCTCTTCACCAGCCTCCCGGACTATCGCCTCATCGGGATCTTCATCCTTTTCCAGTTTACCGGCACAGAATTCATACATATCCATCCCTTGCGCATAACGATATTGTCTGACCATATAGTAAGTACCGCGCTTGCTTTTAAGGGCAATACAGGCTCCTCCGTTATGTCTTACCACTTCCCGTTTAGTCAATGTTCCATCATCGAGCCTCACCTCATCGAGAAAGACCCTGACTACTTTACCATCATATATTTCCGTACTTTTTACTTTACTTTCCATACCTAATATTATAAATGATTTCCTATTTATTGCCAGAAAGATTATAATGGACCCATGGAAGCAAAGATCTTGAACAAAACGCAACTGAATATCTTCGATATCATCAAAGGAAATTTCATATCACATCGCTTTTTATCGATCTTCTATGTAGCGATGTTCATCTTTTTTGTCGGATATACCTACACCAACTGGAGCTTGCTGGTCACCAATCCGCAAGCCATGGCCCTGGGCTTGGCTCTACTTCTTCTGAGCGCGTGGGTCGGCTTTTTATGGCCTGTCATCAAAGGTATCATCTGGCTGATCCGTCTTAAAAGGAAGGCGAAGACCGGTATCCAGACCCTGGATATCCAGTTTTTCGATCTCTATCTGAAGGTCGACAACGAAACATTGGACAGCTATTACAAGTTAGAATACAAACAGATCTATAAAGTCATCGAAACCAAAGATCTTCTCATTCTGTTGTTTGGCAAAAACTTCATGTATATCAAAAAGAGCGGTTTCCAAAAGACCAATGACCTTAATAAAGTAAAAGACTATCTGGCACGACAAGGACTTGTCAAAAAGGCTAAATAGTCTTTTTTAATATCACCAGGTCTTTGACGATCGAACCCGGCTTTTGGTAAAGACGATACAGGAAATTGAGATAATTGCCCGGAGTGATGATACCATTCATATTCAACAGATCGATCTCCTTATTGCGGATGATATAATCCGCAAGACCGACACAATTGGTCGTGAAGACAAAATACGTCTTGAACCGTCCTTTTTTGAATTTGAACAGTTCACAATGTGTATCCCGATAGACATCACTGATATAATCATCAGCTGTCATCGGTTCATTCAGCAACTCTTGCGCATGGCTTTCACATATAAAGGGATAAGTGTCCTGCATCAGGTCGTTTATCCGCTTGTCGATCATCTTCATCTCATCTTCACT
>CASEHR010000109.1 GCA_949287785.1 uncultured Bacillota bacterium
ATATTCTGCATCATGAGCTTCAATTATCCATTTGACCATTGAAAGACCCAGACCACTGCCTTTATCATTACGGCTTTTGTCCGCCTGATAAAAACGGTCAAAGATCTTAGTGATATCCTCTTGTCTTATTCCGATTCCATCATCCTTAATGGTGATGATCGCCCGATCTTCCGTCTTTTTAAGCTTGATCTCAACGCGAGTCTTGGTAAACTTCAAGGCGTTATCGAGAACATTGGTATAAAGACGGATCATGAGTGTTTCATCCGCTGGGATGGTAATGCCATCATCGATATCGGAAATCATCGTCACACCACGCTCAGCGGCGATCTCTTTGAATTCATCAGCCATCACTTCGGTGAGACCACTGAGATCAATATCGGTCTTGTTGATCTCAAATCGGCCCTGGTCGATCCTTGACAACGTCAACAGTTCACTGACCATCTTAGCCATCAGGTCATTTTTATTCTTGATGATCATGATATCGGCCTTTATATCATCATCCAATTCATGTCTTAAAATATCGTCGACTGCCAGTTTTACCGTAGTAATCGGCGTGCGGAGTTCATGAGCGACATCACTTGTAAAACTCTTTTCTCTTTCGATACTCTGATCGACATCTGCCAGGAGTTCATCAAAAGTATTTGCCAAAACATATATCTCATCTGAACCCCCTTTAAGGGCAATCCGTTTCGACAGATCTTTGCTGTTGCGGATATCGTTGACCGTCGAAGTGATCTTGCTGACAGGAGCCATGGCTCTTTTGGATAAAAGATAACCACTGATCACTTCTAAGATCATTAAAAGCGGAAGTAAGATGACTGCTATCCTCAGCGTGTTTTGAAACTCACTTTGAGCCGCGGTCAGTGAGACGATACCTCTTACTATGATCGTATGATAACCATCGATCGGAACACTCATATCATACACATGATATATCACATCGCCAATCGTTGTCTCTTGGATCATCCCCTCTTCAAAAGCGAGGTCATTGCTGAAACCCCGGGGCAATTTCCCATAGATGATATCTGAACCGTCAGGCTCATAAGCCGATAGGTAAATATTGTCTCTGATCTCGATAAAATCGTTGTCAAAGGTCAACATGCCGTCTTCATAGGTAATATACTCATAACTTTCATTGACTCTTGTCATCAGGGTATTCTGTACATTGGATAATAATTCGCTGGAAGAAACACTGAACAAGATACCAAGGACCAAAAAGACGACAAACGTCATCAATAAAGTGTGCAATATGACTAAACGGGCTTTTATCGACAGGTATTTCATTTCTCTTTTACCACGTAACCGCTGCCTCTTACGGTGTGGATCAGTTTTTCATCATAGCCGTCATCGATCTTTTTTCTGAGATAGCGAATATAGACATCGATCACATTGCTGGCAGCGATATGATCAAAATCCCAGATATGTTCCTCCAGTGTTTCCCTGGTCAAAACGATGCCTTTATTAAGCATCATGTAACGCAAGAGATTGAACTCTTTACCGGATAGACTTATTTCTTTCTCCCCTCTTTTAACAAGATGAGTCTTCTGATCTAAGGTCAGATCGCCGACTTTTAAAACATTGGTCTTTTCTTTCTGATCTTTGCGCGTCAGTACTCTGATACGGGCCATCAGTTCCTCAAAGGCGAATGGCTTGATCAGATAATCATCTGCCCCGGCATCCAATCCTTCTACCCGGTCTAAGACCGTATCCCTGGCGCTTAAGAAGATGATCGGCATATTGTCTTTGCGCTCACGGATCTTTTTGACAAGACTCAATCCATCCATATTCGGCATCATGATATCTGCGATCATCAGATCATAATCAGCACTATCAAGATAGTCGATGGCTTCTTTCCCATCAAAGCAGCCATCGACACTGTATCCCTCTTCTTTGAGTCTTCTCTTGATAAGACTATTCAGATCTTTTTCATCCTCTACGACTAATATGCGCATAAACCTCAGTCACGATCGACCGACCATTCAATGACATTACCGGTATAACCGTCGATCTCAAATTCATACTCCATACCATTATAATATATTTCTCCTTCATAATATGGATAACCGTCATCATGATCAAATTCAATGCGGATATTCTGATCGGTCGCACCTTCTACACGGGCTAAAGCGATCTCTTTGGCTTTATCATAACCGATGATGTCACTGTCGGTATTTGTTGACTGATAATTCTCGATATCGTAGTCCTTTTTAATGATCCTGCCATCTTTGGCGATCTCATAATCGTATTCGAAACCACCGCTATAGAATTCGACATCGTAGATATCCTGTCCGTTTTCACGGTCTTCGTGGACATTTAAATATTCACAGTTTTCAGCTTTGATACCGGCATCGGCAAGCGCGATACTCTGTGCTTCATCCTTTGTCAATGCATCGGTTAAATCATCTGTATTGCCATCGGCCACAAAAGATGCTCTGACGACATCACCGCTTTTATTCACATCATAGCTATATGATTTGCCATCAGCGACAAAGGTAACTGTATAGTATGTGTTCTTATCGCTGATATCGAGTGATGACACCTGATCAGAACTCACTCCGGCTTCCCTCAAGGCGATCTGACCGGCATCATTTTGTGATAGACGGTTATGATTGCTGTTGGCATCGATCGCTAATGCGATCACGATGATCACACCCAGGCCGATAACGATGCCCAAGGCGATCTTGAATGGTTGCGTTTTAAATATATTCATATATCCTCCTTATTTATGGCCTTAGTATATGTTTGCAAGATTAAAAGACGATTAAAAGAAGAAAAAAGAATACAAAGTTATACTGGAGAATTTTATTATGGACAAGTACATTTATGATGAAAAGAATGAGCTTTGGTATGAATTATATGTAGACTATTACATTTCGTGCTTGGAGTTACCAACCGAAAAAGAACAGCCTATCGGCATTTGGGGGCAGTGGCACAAGGCATATCTCAAAAAACACCGAAAGTTTTTGTACACTAATCTGCTCACAAGCGGCAAGTTGAACAGCTACCTTGCTGACATTAACGAACAGGCTCAAGAGATGTATCTCCGCTTGATTGATGAGATGGCAGACAGACAAGGCGTGACAGAACAGCTAAAAGCAGAGAATCCTATGGAATGGGTTGGAAGGATGGGAAATATCCAAAGCTGTGTAAGAGAGATTGTCATCAGCGAACTGATTTACGCATAACATAGGAACAGGGCGAAGATGCTTTTTGAGGTATCTTCGCCCTGTGTTGTAGTCTTA
>CASEHR010000110.1 GCA_949287785.1 uncultured Bacillota bacterium
ACATATATTCAAAATGGCCTTGACCGGTTTACTGTTGGGGGGCGTAAATGGCGGATGCTTTTTTGATCCTCTTGTTAAAAGCGACGGTGAGATCATGCGTTTTTGTCAGAGCTTTATGAGTGAACTGTACCGTCATATCGGACCGTTCCGTGATGTTCCTGCCGGCGATATCGGTGTCGGAGCACGAGAGATCGGCTTTCTCTATGGTCAATATAAAAAACTTGTCAATGAGAGCTCATGGGTCCTGACCGGTAAGGGACTTACATATGGTGGTTCTCTGGTACGCAAGGAAGCGACCGGGTATGGACTTCTGTATTTTGTCAAAGCGATGCTTGAAGATCATGGTGACAGTTTGAACGGTAAGACGGCCGTTATATCCGGTAGTGGCAATGTCGCGATCTATGCTGCCGAAAAAGCTATGGCTTCAGGTGTAAAAGTATTGGCTATGTCAGATTCCAATGGTTACATATACGATAAGAACGGTATTGATCTCGATCTTGTCAAAAAGATCAAAGAGGTCGAACGCAAACGGATCAAAGAATATCTGAATACTTATCCTGATGCTGAATATCATGATGGTCCAAGCGGCATATGGTCGATCAGATGTGATATCGCATTACCTTGTGCGACGCAAAACGAGCTTGATGATAAAGCGGCGGAGATGCTGTGCGGAAACGGGGTCAGGGCTGTAGCTGAAGGCGCCAATATGCCATGCACACAAAAAGCGCAGCGGATCTTTTTGGCTAACGGCGTCCTTTATGGACCGGCTAAAGCGGCTAATGCCGGTGGTGTAGCAGTATCCGGTCTTGAAATGTCCCAGAATTCCCTCCGTCTTTCCTGGACTTTCGAAGAAGTCGACGAACGTTTAAAAAAGATCATGGAGGATATCTACACGAATTGTGCCAGAACGGCTATTGAATACGGTTTAAAAGACGATTTGGTCGTCGGATCAAATATCGCCGGCTTTCTGAAAGTGGCTGAAGCGATGATGGCGCAAGGGATCGTCTGATATCGAAGGGAGCGAATTAGTCTCCCTTTTTTACAAAATAGTACACAATTATACTGATTTTCGCTATAATATACCTGTTGCGAAGGAATACCCAAGAGGCTGAAGGGGTTGGTTTCGAAAACCAATAGGTCGAGAATATCGGCGCATGGGTTCGAATCCCATTTCCTTCGCCATTTTTTTATGTTGCCGCAAACGATAAAAGACATCTTGTTTTGCTTTTTATCTTGTACAGACGATTGTTTCAACTTTTTCGATAAATCGTAATGATAAATGATAGAATATGATTGGAGGAAGATTTTATGGATGTTAATGTTAAATATTTTTTGAGCATGAATTCAGATCAAGAAAAGCGTTCGGCTGAAAATATCGCTTATCTGAATGAAGTCGGTACCAAAGCAGGCATCGTTTTCCACATCGATGATCATGTTGAAGGAGCGCCGGAAGTAGTCTTTATCGGTGGCGGCGGTACTGAGGGCAAGTTCAAAGCAGCTATCGATGAACTCGAGGATCCGATCATCGTTTTGACGACCGGTGAAAACAATTCACTCGCTGCTTCGATGGAGATCTTGTCATACTTTAAGCAAGTAGGCCGTAAAGGTCTTATTCTGCACGGCGACGTCGATGAAGCAGCTGCTCGGATCAAGGATATGATCAAAGCTAAGGCTGTCTTAAAGAAGCTCAAAGGTTTCAGGCTCGGCTCTCTTGGCCACTCAAGTGATTGGCTCATCTCTTCTAATGTCGATCCGAAAAAGCTGGAAGCTGCTTGCGGAATGCAGATCGTCAATATACCGATGGAAGAGGTATTTGCTGAGATCGAAAAGGGCGGTTATGAAGAGAATGACTTCACCAGAGATCTCAAAGCTCATGAATTTGATAAAGCTGAGCTGGAAAAAGCTTTGGATATTTACGGTGCATTTGCCCGAATCAAAGATAAATACAACCTACAAGCGATCACAGTCAGATGTTTTGATCTCTTAGGTCCGATCAAAAACACCGGTTGCTTAGGTCTTGCGATCCTGAATGCTCAAGGTGTTTATAGTGGTTGTGAGGGCGATATGCCATCACTTATCTCGATGGTCGTTTTAGGTGAACTGAGTGATCAGCCGGTATTCATGTGCAACCCAAGCCGCATCATGCGCAAACAAAGTGAAATGGTCCTTGCTCATTGTACACTGCCGCTTAATATGCCATGTCAATATAAGCTGATGACTCACTATGAGTCGGGTCTTGGTGTAGCAGTCGCCGGCGATATTCCGCTTGGTCCATGCACTGTCTTCAAATGCAGCGGTGATCTGTCAAGACACTTTGCCGAGAAAGCTGATATAGTCGCAGATCTTCATGAAGAGGCATTATGCCGTACCCAGATCCAGATCCATCTCGATAAAGGACTGGATTACTTCACGACAGACCCGATCGGTAACCATCACTGTGTCTGTGTCGGCGATCATACCGGTGTTATCGAAGAATTCTTCAAATTGCTTTAGTAACGGAATAATACTCAAGTTTTCATTATGACAAAAAGGTGCTGATGTTCATTATATCAGCATCTTTTATAGATCATCGTTCATAAAATATAAAAACTCCTATAACGGAGCCTATATCAATATGGAGCAGGTGATGGGAATCGAACCCACGTAATCAGCTTGGAAGGCTGAGGTTCTACCATTGAACTACACCTGCAATTCAGTGGTGT
>CASEHR010000111.1 GCA_949287785.1 uncultured Bacillota bacterium
TTCTCGATAAAAGGCGCTTTCTTACTTTTGATAAGGACCCCATCACCGGCACTGCCCAAGACCTTTCTGGCTTTAGGGTCATGCAGACCATAGGAATAGATCGTGCCTTTATAGGCGATATCGGTATGGCCGAGGCTTTCGAATATCCCATCATCCCGCAGATAGATAAAGACCTCAAGTGGCGCATCTTCATCGACCTTGTCGACTGCCTTTTCCATTATGAGCGGATCTGATCTGATGCTCATATAGACACGCGGCGGGATCAGCGCTCCAAAGATCACCGGCAAAGAAAGAGCGACATTGAAACGGCGGCCAAGGATGTCCAAAACAGCCTCTGTTAAGTGGATGATGGCATCGACAATAAGATAGATCCCGGACACGACAAAGATAAGATCCGTGCCGATATCGGGAATGAGGATCAAAAATAAAGAAGCGATGAATAAGATGATCGAGATGATAAATTTGGATAAGATACCGCTTAGATGATCTTGTCTTGCGATCGAATAGTCGATGAAGTAGATGATCGCTGTAAGAAGGGTGTATAAACCGGTGACGATACCGATAAAGCTGACATAGGCTTCCTTGTATCTTACAAGAAAGATGATGATCAGCAAATGGGCCACCGTATAGATGACCATCTCTTTAAGACCTTTCTTTTTAATGACGGCACTGACGATATTGGCGATCGCCATCACACTTAAAAAGATGATCAGAAGCAAGCGCAAAAGCGATAATCCCCAATCAGCATATGCGATAAGTAAGATCCCGATCACCAGTAATGCCAACGAGGCGATGATCGCCATGACATCAGCCAACACTCTCTTTATCTTCTCCATACTCCTATTGTATACTAAACGGGTGAAAACTTTTAAGTATCTATTGTTGGCTGTGTTTTACGGCTTACTGGCCTATGCTTTTTTCATCTTCAGGATGTACGAAGACATCACAAGGCTCGGTTATCTTCTTCTGGCTTTTATCATGCCTTTTATACCGATGATCATCGAAAGATTCATCAAGATCCCTGTCAGTGCCGTCATCATCTATGATATCTTCGTCCTGTTGGCTATGATCTTAGGCAATATCTACGGTTTTTACCGTTTTAAATACTTCGATACCTTCTTGCATTTTACAAGCGGTATTCTCATCGCCACCCTCGTCTATGTCATCTATAACTTCCTTAAAGGTGATTCCAAGATAAACAATACCAAAGAATTCACCATGACAGCCTTGTTTGTCGAAGGTGTAAATATGCTCATCGCTTTTTTATGGGAATTATTTGAATTCATGTTGCTGGTCTTTTTCGATAATGATGCGATCAATCACTACACCGAAGGAGTCTACGATACGATGATCGATATGACTGTCTGCTTTATCGGTGGACTTATCATCATTATCTTTATCTATCATTACTATAAGACCAAAAAGAAAAACATCGTCATCAGGACAAGTGATCGTTTTCTGTCCTGAGACGATGTTTTGACTAGATCATACTTTCATTCCATGAAGCAGGAATATCAAGACCCAACAGAGTGAAGACTGTCGCGGCAATATTGCTGAGACCGAACTCACCTTCTTTTATCTTGATTTCCTTATCACCATAGATGATAAACGGTACCGGCGCAAGGGTATGCGATGTCTTCGGTTTGATCGGCGCATCTTCGCTCTTGCGCTTTTCATACATCTCATCCGCATTGCCATGGTCAGCTGTGACGATGAGGATCGCACCGACTTTGTCGCAAGCTTCGATGATCCTCTTCAGGCAAAGATCGACAGCTTCGACACCGATGATCGTCGCTTCGTAGTTGCCGGTGTGACCGACCATATCACCATTTGGGAAGTTGACGCGATAGAAGAGATTCTCATTCTTCTCGATCGCCTCGCAAAGCTTGTCCGTGATCTCAGCTGCTTTCATCCACGGTCTTTGTTCAAACGGGATGACATCACTTTTGATCTCGACCCAAGTCTCCAATTCGTCGGAGAACTTCTCTGAACGGTTACCGTTCCAGAAATAGGTAACATGTCCGTATTTCTGTGTTTCTGAGATCGCATATGACTTGATGCCGTCTTTGACCAGATATTCACTCATCGTATCGTGGATTGAAGGCGGGTTGACGAGATAATGATCAGGGATATGCAGATCGCCATCATATTCCAGCATGCCCGCGTAGTATACATCAGGTCTTCTGACACGGTCGAAGTGATCGAAGTCATCTTCATCAAAAGCCCTCGAAATCTCGATCGCTCTGTCACCTCTGAAGTTGAATAAGACGACCGAATCATGATCCTCGATCGTACCGATCGGACGATCATTTTCATCGACGATGACAAATTCGTGCAGGTCCTGATCGTTAACACCTAATTCTTCACGATAGGTCGTGATCGCTTCGGTGGCGCTTTTGAAATGCCTTCCGATACCAAGGACATGCGTATCCCATCCGCGTTTGACCATATCCCAGTTCGATTCATAACGGTCCATCGTAATATACATCCTACCACCACCTGAGGCGATCCTTGCATCAAAGGTATCATCATTGAGACTTGCCATATGCTTTTCGATATCTTCGATATAGATGAGACCTGATGTATCAGGAACATCACGACCATCCATCAAGGCATGTACTCGTACTCTTTCAATACCTTCCTTTTTAGCCTCGGTGATCATCGCTTTTAAATGGTTGATGTGTGAATGGACATTGCCATCGGACAAAAGGCCCATAAAATGCAATGTATGTCCTTTCGCATTGGCGATAAGATCTTTCCAAGTCGTACTCTGATAGATACTGCCGCTGTCGATCGACTCATTGACCAGCTTAGCCCCTTGTGAATAGATCTGTCCACAGCCGATCGCGTTATGACCGACTTCACTGTTACCCATATCGCTGTCGCTGGGAAGGCCGACAGCCGTTCCGTGAGCTTTGATCAACGTATGCGGATATTCTTGCCATAGGTAGTCAAGTGTCGGTGTATAAGCGTTTTTGACCGCATTTCCATCAGCGCTGTCTCTGACACCGATACCATCCATGACTACTAAGACCACAGGTTTTGTGCTCATATATTTCCTCCCTTATAAGTCCATTTTATCACAGATACCAAAAGATGGTTATCTTATTATCCTTCAAGTTATATAATATCCATATGAAGACATATATCGCTCCATCATATCTTAAAAGACCATTACTGAAACACCTGACAAAGAGGCAAGCAGTCCTATATGATGTCAGGGTCCTTTCACCCTCAGCTTATGTGAACAACTACATCGATTATGATGAAGATCTTCTGGATCTGAGAAAGAAGATCGAAAAGCTGACCTTGAACGAATTAAAGGACGTCTATAAGGAAAGATCGTTCTTGCAAGACGTCTATCGGGATCGCAAGATCTTAGATATTTACGCCATCAATGACATCGCTGTCCACGACGACTATCGAAAGATCCTGAATGCAGCAGATCGTTATCCAAAAGATGAACTCAATAAACTGTTAGAGAAGAAAGATCAGGATATCATCGTCATCGATGGTGACTATGATATCTTTGAAAGTTATATCGTCGATAAACTCATCGGAAACGGTGCCCGAAAATATACATATGAAGTCAGTGAGCATAAGGAAAGCCATAGTAAATTCGTCACCCTTAAACAAGCTATCGACAAGATCATCGACAAGATCATCGATGAAGATCTGAAGCCTGAAGATTGCCTAATCATGGCCGATCCCAGTGACTACAGACTACTAGATATCCATCTCAATAAAGCCGGTCTCCCGGTGCATTTTCTGAAGCCTTTTAAAGAAAACTACAAAGCTAAAGCCCTGATCAGCATCGTCGAGATGTATCTTCATTTTGATGTCGATCACTATATCGATCTTGTCGATCATGAGATCTTTAAAGTCAAAGACCAGAAGTCATTGAAACTATACCTCAAAGATCACCTTGAGACGATGACCACATCTGCCTTTTGTCAATTAAGTGATCAGGATGCTTATTATAAGAAGCTTGAGATCAGAGCTGATAATGGTCACAAAACATATGTTCCCCTGTTATCTCAACTGGCTCAGGCCAAAGATCTGAAAGAGGCGATCACGATCGCTTTTGATACGATCAAAGGTGATGATGATGAAACGAAGAGTATCAAAAAGATCATTGGGCGCTATCGGGATCACCTTGATGAAGGCTATGATCTTTTAAAGAGTGAATTATCGCAACTTAAAGAAACAGATCATAACGGAGGGATCGATGTCATCGCTTATGGCATGACCTATCCTGCCCCTAAGCATCTCTTTGTCCTTGATCCCAACACCAACAAATACCCGCGCTTCAATGACCTTAAAGGTTTTATCAATGAAGAAGTGGTAAAGGATACTGCTGTCCCTTCCTTAAGCACCCGTTTTCATCGCCACAAGGAGAACTACCGGATCTTTGAAAACAGCGAAGAGACGGTCTTTATCTATATCGACAGCACCCTCGATGGTAAAAAGGTCCAATATGAACCGTCCTTCAACGTTCCTAAAAAAGCGATCATTATGCCTTTGAACGAACGGAAGATCAGATATGATCGGACACTGGATGATCCGTCGATCTTTTTTGACGGTGAGGTCTTATCCGGTTCGGTATCGGCATTTGAAAGATATTTTAAATGTCCTTATCTCTATTTCTTACAAAAAGGGATCGGTCTTTACAGTCCCATGACCAAAGGACTTGATGCCGCGACTGTCGGCACGATATATCATGCGATCTTGGAAGAACTGGTCAGAAGACACGATAAACTTTATCCCGAAAGTCCTGCCGATGAGATCGATGAACTCGCTTTGAAACACGAAAGAGAACTGATCGCTCTGTTTCCTCATCAGAAAGGCAGGATCAAAGTGATGATCGCCAAAGTCAAAAAATCGCTGATGCTGGAACTGATGTTTTTAAAGGGTTATGAAGATACGATTGACGAGTATCGCCCGGCGGCACTTGAAGAAGAGATCAACGACACAGTGCTGAATGGAAAGATCAAGATCCACGGTTATATCGATCGTATCGACAAAAGTGATCATAGTGACAAGTTCAGAGTGATCGATTATAAGACCGGAGCGCGCACCATCAGCAATATTTCGATCGCGAAAGGTGAATCACTGCAGCTTCTGACCTATGCCCTGCTGTATGCTCAAGCACATGATCTTGAACCTTCGGCTGTCCTTTATATCGTCACAAAACACAGTTCACTGACTTTCAAATCATATAACGCGACTAAAACCAAGGGCATAGAACACAGAGAACTCAGTGATGAAGAGATAAAGGATGCCTTTGTATCCGCCCATAAAGCCAGCGGTCTCATCTTTGATGATAAAGATGATGTCAAAGATCAGATGAATTATATATCCAAAGGTAAAAGCGGCAATGGTGTATGGGCTGACAGGGATAAGACCTTCGACCTGCTTAAAGACATCTACATCTATCTTTATGACACTCTTAAAAAAGGTGATATCAGCCTGGTACCGAAAACAGATGCCTGCAAATACTGTGATTTTAAAAAGATCTGTCATTTCAAAGGCATCTACGATATGCGAAACGGCCTCATCAGTGCCAAGGAGATAAAACATGATGAATCTGAATAAGACGCAGCTTGAAGCCATCGGGATCCGTGGTCAGAACGTCGTGGTCTTTGCCTCGGCCGGTGCCGGCAAGACGACAGTCCTCGTCCAGCGCCTTACGGAGCGGATCATCATCGATAAGATACCGCTAACGCGCATCTTGGCCATGACCTTCACTGAAGCAGCTGCCGGCAATATGAAAAACCGCCTGCGCAATGAATTGAATCAGAAGCGTCAGGAAGCCTTAAACAAAGGTACAAACGAAGAACTTAGCTTCATCGACGATCAGCTATCCAATCTCGAAAACGCCGATATTTCAACGATCCACTCCTTTTGTCTTAAGATCGTCAGGAAATATTACTACCGTTGCGGTCTGACACAAAACACCCTAAACAACATCCTGAGCAGTGCGCAAAGCGATATGATCAAAGATGATCTTTTAAATGAGATCATCGAAGAGGAGATTAAGAAAGATCAAGGTCGTTTTATCGAATTGACCGATGCGATAAGCAGTGAGATATTTGCCTTCGACAGTCTGAAAAAGACGATCCTAAGCATCTTTGAAAGTGCCTTGAATAAAAAAGATCCCCTGGTATGGTTAAATGATCAGAAAGGCCATAAGAGAATAAGCAGTCTCAACGATCTCAAAGCGTGTGATGACCTCTATCTCAATAAAGTAAAGCGCATCTTCAAAAAAATACGAAACGCATACATGATCCTGAGCACTTTTAATAATACCGATGTCAGTGATGCCTACCGGGATGAATGCCGAGCGATAGTAAACAGATTTGATGAACTGTTGGCTATCGACAACTACGAAGAATTCATCGCCGAAGCCAAAAGAGCCCCGATCGCCTTCAACAAGCGGTCAAAATGTGAAGATCCGGCTTTTAAAAAGATCAATAAGAGAATAAGTGAACTTTATAAGAAGCTTTCTGAGATCCTGATCGATCCGGAGATCATGATCGATGTGGAAAACGGTTCGATCAGATATATCGATCATCTGATCGATCTGACGATCACATTCTATGAGCGCTTTAAGACCTATAAGCTCCAAAATGAATGGATCGACTTCAGTGATTTCGAGCACTACGCCTATGAGATCCTGACGATCGACGACCGGAAGATCGCCAAAGAACTGAAGGAACACTATCGGGAGATCATGATCGATGAATTTCAGGATACCAACGAGATCCAATTTGCGATCGCCGAACTTTTAGGCAATGATGATCTGTTTATCGTCGGCGACATCAAACAATCCATCTACCGTTTCCGCAGCGCCAAGCCCGATCTCATGCGTTCGCTTCGGCAAAGAGATGATTTCAAAGTCATCGATATGAGGGAAAACTACCGTTCAAAAGCCAATATCGTCGCTTTCAATAATAAGTTTTTTGCCGAACTTATGAATATCGATGACACCGGCTTTAAAGACGAAGATAAGCAGATAACACCTCAAGTGTCACAAACGAAAGACGAAGAACCGATCGAATTTATCTACTATGAGCCGACAGATGATTTTAAAGAACTCAACAGCAAAGCCGATCTGTTGGCCGAGGAGATCTTAAGCGTTCATGAAAAGGGAACAGCTTTCGGCAAGATGTGTGTCCTAGTCAGGACTAACGCCGATAAGATCAAGGTCAAGCGCGCTTTTGATAATGCGGATATCCCCTATTTCATAAGTGATAAAGAAGGCCATCTCGCCAGTTTTCCGATCGATATCGTCGCCAGTATCCTTGATTATCTTGTCGATCATGAAGATAAGATCGCCATAGTTTCGATCCTGATGAGCCTTTATGACTATCATGAAGACGATATCGCCAAGAGCCGCCATGATCTGAGACTCGATGAAAGAGCCGCCTATGATCTCAGGAAACTTGAAGAAGCAGCTGACCAAAACGATATCGACGGTTTTTTCAGTTACCTATTGAATATCAACGACTTCTATGAAAGGTTATCGACCAATGAAAAAGCCAATATCGACTATCTCATCAGCAGTATCGATAACTATAAACTGAAGAGCTTCAAAGACCTCGCCTTTATCTTAAGTTCCATGCAGGATAAAGAAAGTGACACAGCCTTTGCGGTAAGCGATGAGGCTGATGTCGTCAAAGTCATGACTATTCACGCCGCAAAGGGTCTTGAATATGATACGGTCTTTCTTTTCAGCACCCATGAAGTAAGGACCAAGGATGCGACCGATGCCGTCGTCATCGATGATGAGCTCGGTATCGGCTTAAAGTATGCCGTCAACGACTATCGTCTGACCTATGAGACCTATCGACGCAAAGCCATCCGCATCAAAAACGATCGGGAAGAGATGCGAGAATACCTGCGTTTACTGTATGTTGCCCTGACAAGAACGGTCAGAAAACTCATCGTCATCGATGCCTTTGACCGAGGTGGCTTCAGCAAGCTCAGAGAAATCGGTAAGGAAGAGCTCATCGAAGAACACAAAGGTTTCAGTTCTTACTTTCTGACCCTGTCTTTCCCCGAAGATATGAATTTCACCCACATCGATAAACTCTCGCATCCAAGCTATAAAAAAGAGCGTGCGATACCTTCGGTCATCAGACGGCAATATAATTCATCGATAAGACCCAAAAAGAAGATCACCCCAAGCGATCACGGTCAAAAGATCGTGCTCTTTGATGACAATAAGGGCACTTCCTTCGGTACAAGCGTTCATAAGATCATGGAACTTATCGATCTAAAAGAGATCGATGAAGAAAGGATCAGGATGATCGATGATACGATAAGTGATAAGACGATCAAGCACATCCTTAAGATCAAAGACGATTCGATATTCAAAAAAGCTTTAGAAGGCAAGATCTATAGAGAAGTCCCTTTTTATGCAGACCTTGAAAGCGAGATCGAAGGGATCATCGACTTTGTCTCTGTTTTTGAAGATAAGGTGATCATCATCGACTACAAGACCGACAGTGTCGATCATAAAGATCTGCTGATCGATCGCTACCGCGATCAGATCATGATCTATCATGATATCCTGAAAAGAGTCTATCTGAGAGATGTGGAAGCATACATCTACAGTTTCCATCTCGATATGATGATCCGTGTGGTATAATCTGTCTGTATCTTTTATGAAAAAACTGTTCACCAGACTTAAATATTATATCCTTAGCTTATTCAGGACGAAAAACGGACAGGCGGTAAAGATCTTCAATACGGTCCAAAGCGGTGATGTGGTCTACTGTCTTATGCCACTCAATGACCATATCTTAAAAAAGATCGAAAAAGATCATCGGGTCCGACCTTATGTCATCATCGATAAGAGAGATGATCATCTCATCGCTTTCCAATGTTCGACAAGTTATATCCCGAAAGGACCCAGATATTCATATCACACCTTAAAAGCGGCCAGATATGAAAAGAGACGTGATTCTTATATCGATCTGACCAGGACTTATATGATCCCTTATCGGAATATCCGTTCATACTTTATGACCGTCGATCATAATGACCAGGCGATCATCAATAAAAAACTCGATATGCTGGCAAAGCGAAACGGTACCGATCACCGCTTTAAAGTCAAAGCTGTACCAAGCAGCGGTGATATCATCGACATCAACGGCCGGTCATACTACATCCACCGGGTCAAAGACGGAAAAATGCTGGCGATACCGACGGTTACCGAAAAGCCGAAATATCGCGTCGATCTGAAAAACGGCTTTTATCTCGACATTAAAAAAGCGTCTTATATCGATCTTGATGCGGATTTCAGATACATTGGAATGTATGGCAAGACATATCAGGAGCTCGTCCAGAAGCGCCTTGAAGAGAGCCATCAAAGACCCGAACATATCTATCCGTCGGGAACGATAATGAATGATGGCAAAAACGATGTCCTTCTGTATCTAGCAACGATCGGCACAAGACATCAGGTCATCGATCTGACCGCCTATTTCACGGGCCGCATTGAAAAAGAACTCACCTTTCTTATGACTTGTGATACCCTTGAAGGCCTGAAGCCCGGTGGCAATATCGATAACCGAAAGCTGAAACAGATCTTAAAGTACCTCGAAGAAAACGGCTATACACTTACAGTATAGCTTTTTATTGATTCGACTTAACGAAAAAAGCCGTTGGTATTAAAATATAAGTATCTAAAAGGAGGTAAACATGGAAAATAAGCAAGTACCTGGAACTGATGGCAATATCTATATTCCGTTTGACAAACGGAAAGGTGAACGCTCGATCGTCTATTTCACCCGTGATCTTTCAAGTGAAGGATTAGAGAAGATCTATCGGCGAGTCGCGCAGGCATTAAGTGGTAAGATAGCGATCAAATTACACACCGGGGAAAAACACGGACCGAATATCATCCCGCGTCCCTGGGTCGAAAATCTGATCAAAACCGATCTGCCGGAAGCTACGATCGTTGAAACGAATACCTACTATGACGGTGACCGTTATACGACCGAGAAACACCGCGACACATTAAAGGTCAACGGTTGGACTTTCTGTCCTGTCGATATCATGGATGAAGACGGAACCGTCGATCTGCCGGTCAACGGCGGCAAATGGTTCGACCATATGACGATGGGCAAAAATATCGTCAATTACGATTCTTTACTGGTACTGACGCATTTTAAAGGTCATACACAAGGTGGTTTCGGCGGCAGTGCCAAAAACATCGGTATCGGTTGTGCTGACGGCAGGATCGGTAAAGCGATGATCCACACCACCCCGGGCAGTGATGACATGTGGGATATCAAGACCGAAGAATTTATGGAGAGGATGATGGAAAGCGCTAAAGCCGTTGTCGATCACTTCGCACCGAAGATCTCCTTTATCAATGTCATGCGCAATATGAGTGTATCTTGCGATTGCGAAGGATTGGCTGCTGAACCTGTCGTCACTCCTAATGTCGGTATATTGGCTTCGCTTGATATTCTGGCGATCGATCAGGCTTGTGTCGATATCGTCTATGCACTGAAAGAGGACGATCACCACGCCTTGGTCGAAAGAATGGAATCTAGACATGGTCTGAGACATCTCACCTATATGAAAGAGCTAGGTATGGGTAATGACCTCTATACTATGATCGACATCGATCACGAAGATCAAGAGATCGATGCGAAAGAAGCCGTTAAAGACATCAAACCATTCAAAGCAGAATAAAACCTGGTTGAAACCAGGTTTTCTTAACCTCATCACTTACAAAAGGTATATCAGCTCACGCAGATCTCTGATCGAATATGTCACCGGCAGACTGCAGCATAGACCCTTGGGATCATAGTGACAAGTCTTTATTCCATAATCGATACCGCCCTTCATATCACTGGTTATAGAATCACCGACGATCATGACGTGGCGTTTATCGACATCGATATCTTCAAATACCCGGTCAAAGAACTCTTTGGCCGGCTTTTCATAACCGACTTCTTCAGACAGATAGATCTTATCAAAGACCTTGTCAAAACCGCTGTTTTTCAGTTTTTTTCTCTGGGCGATGACTGTCCCGTTTGAGACGAGATACAGACGTACCTTGCCTTTCAGTTCTTTCATCAGTTCTAAACTGTCATCGTTATAGACGATCGTATCACCGAGCGTCGTCTGGTATGCCTCATTGAATGCTTCGGCAATACTGCTGTCTATGCCGTAAAGCTCAAAAAACTCCTTGAAACGCTCGACCAGGATAACATCTTTGGTCTTTTCCTTACGTTCGAGCATCTGCCAATAACGCGCATTGATCGCACTGTACTTTTCGATCATCTCATCGGTGATATAACCAAGCGCAAAACGTTCAAATAAAGTCTTCAGTGCTGCTTTTTCGGCTGCTTCAAAATTGATGATCGTATCATCGAGATCCACCAGCAAGACTTCGATATCATCAAGGTACGGTTCAAAGTACATTGCTGCACTCCGGTTCATTTCAAAAGCGAAATCACTCAGATACTTGCGCTTCAGAAAACGTTCAAGACCAACCTTGAGATCAGAAGAAGTGTCAACACAGCGTTCTTTATAGTACCGGATATGTTCATGGGCATCAAACTCATGATAATAGTCCTGGTGGACGATATACTCTTTATTAAAACGTCTGGGTTTTGATCCCGTTTCACTCTTTTCGGGATAACCGATCACCAGCATACACGCCGGTACAAGACCTTCCTTTAGTTTTAAAACATCTCTTATCACTTCGTGGTTCTCGATGATATCACCGATATAACATGTACCAAGACCGAAGTGTTCAGCAGCTGTGACCATATTCTGGGCCGCGATATTGGCATCGGACAGAGCCAGCCAGAGATCACCAAGATGCGGTCGGCGTGCTTTAAGACCATATGCACGATAAAGTTCGTTCCACCGCTTAAGATCGGCTAAGAAGATCAATACCAACGGTGCTTTTGTGATCCACATCTGATGATCGCAACTGCCAGCTACGACCTCTTTGATCTTGCGATCATTTACTTCGATGATCGAATAAAACTGCTGATTACCGGCAGTAGGGGCATTGAATGCCGCTTCATACAACTTTTCTTTGATCTCATCATCGACCTTTTCATCTTTGAAAGAACGTGTACTGCGTCTTTTGAGCAATTCTGTATATGTATCCATGATTCACCTCATTTCCATTATAACAGATGTGTTATCATAGCAATATGGAACGTTATCCGATAAACGAACACATCGAAATATATGGTGAAGATCCGAGCGGAAGACCGGTGATAATAGTCAATGAAGAAGATCCGCTAGACAAGATCTACAACGATCTTAAGACCCGGTATTCCTTTACCCTGATCAGGATCAAAGATCTGAACTGGCTTGACGATATGTCGCCATGGTATTGTAAAGCTCTTTTTAAAGGCGACAAGGATTGTGGCGGCAATGCTTTGGATCACCTGAAAAAGGTCGAAATGCTGACATCTTTCATCAGAAAGAAATTTGATCCCTGCTCTGTCTTCATCGCCGGCTACTCGCTTGGTGGTCTTTTCGCATTGTACGCTGCCATCAACAGCGATCTTTTTGACGGTGTCATCAGTGCTTCCGGATCTTTCTGGTATCCTGATTTTATCGATTATGCTCGGAAAAGAAAGATCAGCGATAAAGTGAGATACATCTATTTCTCGATCGGCGACAAAGAAGCTGCGGTCCGAAACAAGATATTGCGAAAAGTTGAAGAAAACACGCGCCTTTTAGCTGATCACTACCGCAGTAAAGGGATCGAAACTGCCTTCGTCCTGAATAAAGGCAATCACTTCCAAAACAGCAAGGAGCGTTTAAATGAAGGTATCACCTGGATCCTTGAAAGACAAAAGCCGGCATGACCGGCTTTAATCAGCTAATGTCCCCATCGGATCCCACGGATCCAAAACGAGCTTTTCTCCCTTTAGTGCAGCCAGAGCTCTATCATCGAGGTATTTCTTATTGACGACTGCCTGATAGACATAGCGGTCAAACCAGGCATCACTGGCGACATAGTAGCCCTTGTGCGCCTGTGCATCGCCCCAGGAATTTTCAATACGCCATTTAGATACCCCGTCATTTACGATATTTGCGCCGGTCAATACCATCGCATGGTTCATCGCGCTCTCCCGATACATTAGAGCATCTTCCTTACTGATATTGAAATCAATATCGAATAAGCTGTCATAATCATAGCTTTTTGGATCCCAATATCCGGATACCCGATCACCGAACTTACCGCAATCAGATCCAAACCAGACGACTTCTTTATCTTTAAGCTGCCTGATGACTGCCTCTTTAAACTCATCGAGCGGCAGATTCAGATAACAGACCTCTTTGCCATAGACATTACCAAGATAGGCGACAGTGAAAGTCTTATAATATGGCTTATCAGCGGTTGGTGAATTGATGATCGAAACATAATCATCAAGATCGATCCCGATGTATTTATCATAGAAAGTCATCGGATCAAGACCATCTGCCCGATGATACTCTTTATCTTTTGTGACATATTCAAAACCGAAACTCTTTGGTGGTATTCCGAAACAATCACATAGCATATCATAACACTTATTCAAGGTCTCGCTTTTTAAATCGGCAATAGCTCTATCATCAAGATCTCTGATCTTACTGAAGAAACTCCTGAGATAACGGTTCAACAGACTGTTCATGAGATAAGTGTGGGATGATTGATAAGTCTCAGGCATCGCACTTTGCGGAACGACCCCGTATTTTTTGATCAAAGCAACAAACATATCCCATTGTCCGCCATCCTGGATACCGGTCTCAAGGACCCAGGTGAGCGTCCGGTCATCCCATTTACGATCTTTAAGTTCGATCAGGGATTCCATCATATAATTGATCTTTTCCAGTTTGTCATAGAAAGCAATATAGTTCTGGCTCAGTTCAAAACTCTCAAGATCCAGTTTTTTAGCCACCCTTTCTCTTAAGACATTAAGACCGGCAAAGATCCAGCAACGGCCGCTTTGCATCTGATTGGCGACCGGCAATGTATCGATCTTCAATGAAAACTGATCAGCGACATTCTGTGCCTCTTCCTGAATGCTCGCCGCATTAGCAATGTCATTCTTATTGAGGAAATGACGGACGATCCTGTGCGTCTTGTCCTCATCATAAGCTCTGGCATAATTCTCCAATATTGCTGAAGTGATATCTTTCATATCCATTCCCCCTTTATGCCTTGTATTTTAGACCTTTTTTCATGTACCCAACAAGTATATTCCGGAATATATGATCGTATATTACTAAAAGATCCAAGATCAATGCACCAACTATCACATGATATATGATATTAATAGATAGACATATTGCGGGTTTAAAGATTCATCCAACATTTGATTATAAAGCAAAAAAGCCCCGCAGGGCTTTAATCATTTATTTTTGATCCTTCTGTACAATTTGACGACTTCGATGATCACAAGCATCATAAGGGCCATGCCGATCGCTACACCGATATGGTAAGGATCAAGCGGAGCCAGTTCGAAGATGTTGTTTAAGAATGGAACGTAGATGATCAAAAGAAGCAACAGGATACCGATCACCAGTGATCCCCAGAGGTACTTATTATTGAAGACCTGCTTGTTGAAGACACTCTTTTCGCTTTTTACATTGAAGGAATGGACCAACTGGACAAGGACCAGGGTAATGAAGGCCATGGTCATACCGATCTCGTGTGAATCACGATTACCGATCATATATGAACCAAGTGTCAGAAGACCGACAAGGATACCTTGATATGCGATCTTGAAGCCAAGACCACCGGCAAAGAACGATTCGTCTTTCGGCCGCGGTTTCTGGTAGATAACATCCGGATCGACCGGTTCCATACCGATCGCAAAAGCCGGCAGAGTATCAGTGATCAGATTGACCCAAAGAATGTGGATCGGTAAAAGCGGTGTTCCCATCGCTATGCCAAAGAAAGCCTGAACCAAAGATGCACCGAAGATCGTTACGACCTCACCGATGTTGCTGGAAAGCAGGAAATGGACGTCTTTTTTGATATTGGCATAGATACCGCGTCCTTGCTTGACTGCGCTGATGATCGTTGCGAAGTTGTCATCAGTCAGGATCATATCAGCCGCATTCTTGGAAACATCGGTACCGGTAATGCCCATCGCACAACCGATATCAGCTGCTTTAAGTGCCGGCGAATCGTTGACACCATCACCGGTCATCGCCGCCACTTCACCACGTTCTTGGAAAGCTTTGACGATCCGGACCTTGTGCTCCGGAGCGACACGGGCATAGACACGAATATCTTCGATCTTGCTTGCGAGCTCTTCATCGGACATCTTATCAAGTTCAGCACCGGAGATCGCCAGTTCATCACATTCGATGATGCTCAGATCCTTGGCGATCGCTTTAGCGGTATTCAAATGGTCACCGGTGATCATGACTGTCTTGATGCCGCCAAGCTTAGCTTGGGCGATCGCATCTTTGACTTCAAGACGCGGTGGATCGATCATACCGGCAAGACCGACAAAAGTCATATTTTTTTCATAGACATCACTCGCCGGATCATTTTCGATTGTTGCCAGACGTTTTGTCGCTACTGCCAGGACCCGTAATGAAG
>CASEHR010000112.1 GCA_949287785.1 uncultured Bacillota bacterium
ATGTCGATAATCTGAATGGTACTGAGGGTTCGGTAACGATCATTGGTGCGGTATCTCCTCAGGGCGGAGACTTCTCCGAACCGGTAACTCAGAACACCAAACGTTTCGTCAGATCGTTCTGGGCCCTGGATAAATCACTGGCTTATGCCAGACACTATCCGGCGGTAAACTGGAATCAGAGTTACAGCGAGTACGTCGATGATCTCAGCGCCTGGTATACAAAGAATGTCGCTCGTGATTTCCTGAGCTTAAGAAGCGAGATCATCGCTATCCTGCATGATGAACAAAAACTCAACGAGATCGTCAAGCTTATCGGCTCTGATGTCTTGCCTGAAGACCAGAAACTGACGATGGAGATCGCTAAAGTTATCCGTGTCGGTTTCCTTCAACAGAATGCATATCACGCCGATGATACTTATGTTCCGCTTGAGAAACAATACAAGATGCTCAAGGTCATATCATATCTGAACAGTGCTTGCACAAAGCTTGTCAATAAGCGGATCCCGGTTTCGCTCATCGCCGATACCGGTGTCTTTGAACTTCTGATCAAGATCAAATATGATGTCCCTAATGACAACATTGCTCTGTTGGATACATACCCCGCTAAGATCGATGAACTCTTAGCGAAGATCGTATAGGAGGTCGTTATGGCAAAACAACTATTAGGACTCAGTGAAGTCAGCGGGTCTTTGGTCGTCTATGAAAATGTTGAAGATGTCGGCTATGAAGAAGTAGTCGAAGTCATGATGGCTGATGGTGAAGTCAGGACCGGCAGAGTCGTTGAGATCGATGGTGATAAGATCATCGTCCAGGTCTTTGAAGGAACGATGGGTCTGTCCAAAAAGAATACCAAGACGAAATTGCTCGGTCATCCGATGGAGATCGCCTTATCAAGGGAAGTCTTAGGTAGGACTTTCTCCGGATCCGGCCGGCCGATCGATGGACTTGGCGAAGTATATGCCGATAAGTTTGCCGATATCAATGGCAAACCACTCAATCCGGTCGCCCGTGAATATCCGCGAAACTATATTTCGACCGGTATCTCCGCGATCGATGGTCTGAACACGCTGATCCGTGGTCAGAAATTACCGATCTTCTCCGGCAGCGGCTTGCCGCATGATAAACTGGCAGTCCAGATCGTCAAGCAGGCTCAGTTATCGGGTGATGATGCCGATAACTTCGCGATCGTCTTTGGGGCGATGGGCGTCAAAAACGATGTCGCCGATTTCTTTAAACGTTCTTTTGAAGAGACCGGTGTCATGGAAAAGGTCTGTATGTTCATCAACTTATCCAATGATCCGATCATTGAAAGGACCATTACACCGCGTTGTGCTCTGACGGTGGCTGAATATCTGGCTTATGAATGCGGAATGCACGTCTTGGTCATTCTTACAGATATGACGTCCTATTGTGAAGCTCTGCGTGAATTCTCCTCAAGTAAGGGAGAGATTCCGGGCCGTAAAGGATATCCTGGCTACCTGTACAGCGATCTGGCGTCGCTTTATGAAAGAGCCGGTATTGTCAAAGGGGCTAAAGGATCTGTTACGCAGATCCCGATCCTGACGATGCCAAACGATGATATCACCAACCCGGTTCCGGATCTGACCGGTTATATTACCGAGGGTCAGATCGTTCTGGACCGTGATATGCACTTAAACGGTATCTATCCACCGATCAGTATCTTATCGAGCTTATCAAGGCTTATGAAAGACGGTATCGGTGAGGGCTATACAAGAGCTGATCACCAGGATGTTGCCAATCAGATCTTCGCATCTTATGCTAAGGTCGTCGATGCCAGATCATTGGCCAGCGTCATCGGTGAAGATGAATTATCGGAAGCTGATAAGCGTTATATCGAATTTGGTAAGCTGGTCGAGGAGGTCTTCATTGGCCAGGGTTTCAAGGTCAAACGTTCGATTCAGGAAACACTCAATCTGGGCTGGGCTCTTCTTTCGACTTTGCCGAAAGAGGAACTTGATCGTCTTGATGGTGAACTGATCAAGAGGAACTATGATCCTGAACATGCTATGCGGACGATCGAACTGGCCTTAAAAGGTGAAAAATAATGGCTGAGCAGGTATTTGCGACCAAAGGAAATCTCATTCAGGTAAAAAAATCACTGGCTTTGGCCAAGACTGGTTTTGACCTGATGGACCGTAAGCGCAATATACTCATCCGGGAGATGATGCAGTTGGTCGATAAGGTCAAGATGATGCGTAATGAGATAACCGACGCTTATGCGTTAGGTTATTACTATCTCCAGCAAGCTAACATCTCAACGGGTGTTATATCCAATATCGCCGCTCAGGTACGGGTCGATGACCAGGTGACGATCACTTATCGCAGTGTCATGGGTGTGGAAGTGCCCAATGTCATCTACAAGCATAACAGTGATACTAAACTTGAATACGGTTTAGTCGAGACCAACTCCCGGGTGGATGAAGCTTACGTTCAATTTCAGAAGGTCAAGGAATTGACGATGGTGCTTGCAGAGGTCGACAACTCGGTTTACCGGTTGGCTTCAGCGATCCGCAAGACGCAGAAAAGAGCCAACGCACTGAAGAACATCGTCATCCCGAATTTCGAAAACACCGTTAAGTTTATTACCGAAGCTCTGGAAGAAAAGGAAAGGGAAGATTTCTCCAGGATGAAAGTCATCAAATCACAAAAAGAAGCCAAGGAAGCTTAATGAGCTTCCTTTTTTAGTGTGATGACAGTCATTTTTCATAGGTGATAAGACCGTTATCGATTTTGGCTTTTAAGATCCGGTACAGTGACGCATCGATCATCTCTTCACTTATGCGCCCTTCATCAAAGGCTTCACTGATCGCTGATATCTGGGTCTTATAGTCAGTAGCCAGAAGCATATCGTTTCCGGCCATAAAAGCTAAAACAGCCGCTTCTTTTGCCCCGTATAGGTCGGTAATACCCTTCATGACAAGATCATCGGTGATGATGATCCCATCAAATCCAAGGTCATTTCTTAAATAGTCGTGGATGATATCGGATAACGATGCCGGGTAACGGTCGTCCATCGATTCGATGATATTATGACTGACTAAGATAAAGTCAGCACCGGCTTCTATTCCGGCTTTGAAGGGGAGAAGATCTTCTTGCAAAAAAGTGTTTAAAGGCCTTGTGTCATGGCCGATGGCAGCATGGGTATCAGTGTTGTTGCCATAGCCGGGGAAGTGCTTAAGACAGGAGTATATCCCATCATCTTTCATCGTTTTTACGACATTGTAGACATATTCGGCAGTCTTCTTTGCATCCTGGCCAAAGGTGCGTTCAAAGATATAATCATCCGGATCGGTACTTACATCTGCCACAGGAGCAAAGTTCATATTGATGCCAAGACTTTTTAACAGTTCGTCTTTTCTTCCGGTGTCCTCAATGATCATCTCCATGCCGCCTTCTTCGAATAAAGTCTGCGGCGATAAGAAAGGAGATGGCGTCAAACGATCGTTGCTGCCGATCCGATCGACGATCCCACCCTCTTCATCGGTACCGATAAATAGTGGTATCTTACTGTTGTTCTGCAGATCGGATATCATCGTGACGACTTCATCAAAATCCTTATTCTTGAAATCGTTGCCGAAAAGAATGATTCCGCCGACTCTTTCATCGATCACATCATCCGTTCCATCATAGCGGACATAGAATAACTGTCCGATCTTTTCATCGATCGACATCTCATCGATCATCTCTTTGATGAATACAGTTTTTGGATCAGCAGGTTCGGTCGTTTCAGGTGGTCCGCTGACTGGCGTAGGATCTTGATTGTTGATTGATGTCTTATGATCATCGAGTGATATAAAGATCTCATAAGCGATGATCGACATGACGATGATAAGTGATACCAGAATTATGACGAGCAGTTTTTTCATAATCAAATTATACACTAAAATATAAACTATAAGAAATGTGCTATCCTAGAGGTGAGGAGATCATATGGACAAGAGCTTGCTTAAAAGGAAAAATTATATCAGTCTTAACGGTTTTTGGAAATTGGATGGGGAAGATATCATCGTTCCCTATCCACCCCAATCACCAAGATCAAAGTACGACGGTATCATCAAAGAAGCGATGATTTATACAAAAGAATTCAAAAAGCCTGACATGAAAGACGGCGAACGGCTGATCTTGCATTTTGGTGCGGTCGATCAGATCGCCGATATATATGTCAATGATGTCTTTTTAATGCATCATGAAGATGGCTATCTGCCATTTTGGATTGATATCAGCGATGTCTTGAGGGAT
>CASEHR010000113.1 GCA_949287785.1 uncultured Bacillota bacterium
AGAATTGTCTCAGATTGAAATAGATTTAGACGAGTTTGCTTTTACCGTGGAGTGGAAAGATGAATAAGAAAGTGATCGATTTTAAAGAAGGAGAGCATTTAGATCTACCGCTGCTGGTTACCGGTATAACCAAAGGAGCAACTAATTCCGGCTCACCTTATCTGACTTTGACTTTACAGGATGACTCAAAAAGTATTGATGCCAAGGTATGGGATGTTAAGCCGGAGATCGAAAAAGAATTGGAAGTCGGCAGAGTATATCAGTTTGAATTCGATGTGATCAACTACCGCAATAATCTGCAGTTAAAGATCGTCAAAGTTTTTCCTCTGATCCAGTCAGAGATAAACAAAGAGGATTTTATCTTCAAATCACCGATCGCTAAAGATGATATGCGTCAGCAGCTCCAGGATGTGATAAATCGCATTCAGAACGAGAATATCGCCAAGATCGTCGTTGCCTTACTCAATCACTACAACGAAGCTTTTTATGAGTATCCGGCAGCCAGCAAGATCCATCATTCGTTTATGGGTGGGCTTGCAACCCATGTTTTAGGCATGCTTAAGGTCGGTCTGGCTTTATCAGAGTGCTATCCCGTCATCAATAAGGACTACTTAGTCGCCGGTATTATTATCCATGATTTAGGCAAGATCGAAGAATTATCGTCGCCGATAGTCACTGAGTATACGACGGAAGGTAAGCTGCTTGGTCATATTTCGATATTACAGGGACGTTTATACGAGATAGCTGATGAGTTGAAACTGGAAGGCTCGGAAGAATTCATGATCTTGAGACATATGGTGCTTGCACACCATGGCCAATTGGAATACGGATCACCTGTAAGACCAATGACCTTGGAAGCGGAACTGCTCTATCTTATCGATAATATCGATGCGAGGATCAACACGATCAGCAAAGCATTGGAGAATATCGGACCGGGTGAATTTACACCGAAGTTATTCGCTCTTGATAACAGACAATTCTATAAGTATAAGAAGTAAGATCATGGAAAAAAGCGTAGAAGAAAAAATCAAAGATAAGATAAAAAAGAAAGAAACTCATCAAGCCAACAAGATGGCTAATAAACAAGTCGTCAGAGAACATAAGGAGAGTATGTCTACAAAACCGATCATCAACATGATGTCAAAGGCAGATATGGTCAAGGGACAAGGTGTTCTGGCGGTCTATGAAGAACAAGTCAAACTGGTCAAGGAATTGTTGGCGGATGATTTTGATGTCTTGATAAACGGCAGCGCAAAAGCGGATATCGTCCACTATCATACGTATAATCCGGAGTTTCTGGTGACCTTAGCCAATAAAAAACTCGAGAGCTTTACCTTGGGCTATGTGCACTTTTTGCCCGAGACAGTAGAAGAATCGCTCGATCTTCCTGACTTTATCCGTGATATATATGATTTTTACACGATCCAGTTTTATAAGTTGATGGATTATCTGGTCGTTGTCAACCCGTGTTTTATTGAACCTTTAGTCAATTACGGGATCGATCGGAACAATATATTCTATATCCCCAATTTCGTCTCCCGCGAAACATTTAAGCCTCTTGACCAAAATAAGATCAGAGTGATCAGAGAGAGATATGGTCTTGATCCTGATCGCTTTACGGTCTTGGGGGTCGGGCAGTTGCAGACACGAAAAGGTATCTTCGATTTTTATGAGATCGCTAAAGCGATGCCGGATATCCAGTTTGTCTGGGCAGGTGGTTTCTCATTCGGACTTATTTCCGCCGGGTACGATGATATCAAGAAACTTGTTGAAGATCCGCCGGCTAATCTTAAGTTTATCGGTATTGTCGATCGGGAAAAAATGAATGAGATCTACAATATGGGTGATGTGATGTTTTTACCGTCCTATGCCGAGCTGTTCCCGATGTCAATACTCGAGGCGATGAGTTGCGAAAGAGCTATCCTCATCCGTGATCTCGATATTTATCCTGATATCCTATTTGACTTCTACCTTAAAGCCAGCGATAATCAAGGCTTTATCAATGAGATCAGAAAATTGAGTGAAGATAAAGACTATTATGAAGAAGCAAAGAGGAAAGCTAAGAAGGGCAGTGATTATTATGCCCGCGAGCATATCGCTCAGATGTGGCGTGATGTCTATAATAAGATCTTACGTGAAGGAAGTGCGATGCGGCAGGCGAAGAAAGAGAAAAAGGCCAACAAAAAAAGAAAGGAAGATGATGATCCTTTCTTCGATTGAATAATAATTGTCAATCAATCCATGTCATCAAGTAAATAAAAAGGCTATTGATAACCCGGGATCGGTTGAGATAGCCTTTTATAATTTATCCTTTGATCAGTTCCAAAATCGATTGCATATCGAATTTATTTTCACTGAATTCGATCTTTATGCCGTCATTTTCATCATACCTTGGAATGATATGGACATGCATGTGCATGACAGTCTGTCCAGCCGCTTCTTTGGTATTGATGAGAATATTGAATCCGTTCGCATGCAGCCTGTCATTTATTCTCTGTGCCAAAGTTCTCGTTACATCCATTAAATGACTGAGCTTCTCAAAGGGGATTTCGGTAATATCGCTGTAGTGCTCTTTAGGCATTACCAATGTATGACCTTTAGTTGTCTGTGCGAGATCCAGTATCGCCAATACCTCATCATCTTCGTAGACGATATTTGAAGGTATCTCTTTAGCGATTATCTTACAAAAGATACACATTAGTTGATTCCTTCGTATTGACTGCTAAGAGCCTCGTAAACGTCCTGATCATATACTTCAATGTTGTATTTATTGAAGTAATAGTTGAAGACGTCTGTCGTATCTATTTCGGAGCCGATAGCTGAGTAGAACTCATCCTTGAATTCTTCGACATCACGATTGATCGTTTCGATGACATAGTAAGTCTCAGTTGTAGCGACTTCACCATTATCGTTTGTGCTGTCGGTCAATACGACAACCGGATATTCGGAGACGCCAACAGCGCTGTCACTTAGGTAGTCGATAAGCTGTGTGTCGATATCACTTGTTGAAAGATAGACTGTTTCCGTAGGCAGAGTTGTGATTCCGGCTTCGGTACAAGCATCATCGAAACTCATGCCGTTTTGTATGTTATCGATCATAGCCTGTGCTTCTTCCTGAGTCGAGAAGGATTGCATCTTGGCAAGGACCGGTGTGTACTCACTGACCAATGAATCGAGATTATAATCGCAATACTTCTTTAATAAGGCGTCGAGAGTATAACTCGATTCGATCGTCTTGCGGAAGCTCTCTTCTCCACCGTAATAAGATAACATCGAATCATAGCTGTCGGCATACTGAGTCTTCAGCTCTTCAAAATAATCATTTACTTTCGTGGTTACTTCATCCATGTCGATCTCTTCAAAACCAGCGATCCTGTTTGTGAGATCAGCTCTGATAACACTGGTGACATCATTCTTTTTAAGATCGTTGAAGAGATCTTGCTTAGTGTAAGTTATATCATTGCCGGAGATGATCACTGTATCGGGATCAGATACCATTGTCTGTGCATTGGAGCCGCATCCCGCCAGTAATACCAGCGCAAATAATACCGCTAATATCTTTTTCATCATTGAGCCTCGCTTTCTGTCTCGGTTGTTGTTTCAGGATCGGATCCGGTATTTGTATCGTCAGTATTTTCTTCGACACTCATTGCGCTGTTGATATCCTCTTCAATCGCTGCTTTCAATTCGCTGTCACTTATCTCGATTCCAAGTTCATTAGCAGCATCGAGCAATGGTTGATAATAAGCGCTTGGGTATTCAGCGAATACTGCATTCAAGAAATCGGTGTCATCCATCATTTCTTCTGGCTGATCCGTATCGCAATAGATAATGTGATAGCCATATTGACTGGTGATGACTTCTGATACTTGACCACCGGTCAGAGTTCTTGCTGTTTCGGCAAAGACGGTTACATAGCTGGTGTTGTTGTCATCAAAGTAACCCAAGGCACCTCCGCTTGAAGCACTTGAATCATCACTGTATTCAGTTGCGACATCAGCGAATGCCTGGCCTTCTTCCAAAGCAGCCAGAACGGCATCGAGTTTAGCTTGCTCTTCATCGGTCGGATTAGCAGTATAAGTCGTGACACCGTCAGTCGTTTCGGAAGTGATGTCATCGACGGTGATCAGGATATGGGAGATCTCTTTCGGATGATTTGCTTCAACAAATGGGTCCAAGATATCATCCTTGTGTGCCGTCAGATAGTCACTCCTCAATTTCATCGACTTTTGCAAATAGATATAGTAATCATAAGCATCGTCGGCATTTTCATATCCCAGTGACCGCATCTGTTCAGTCAGGCTCTCTTCACCGTATTGTTGCAATAAATAAGCTGCATTATTGGTTGCGACCGTTTCCATGTCACTTGTCGTCTCAACTGCATTATTGCATATGTATCGCTCATAGCGATCGTAAGCAGTGGAAATTCCGTATTGATCATATAGATCGCTATAGAATTCATCAGCTGTGTAATTCTCACCATTGATACTGTAGACGATATAATTGCCATCTACTTCTTTTGGACTTTTGACCACTGGTTGATTTTGGATCATCTGTACGATATATATGATGATAAATCCGACAAATAAGATCGCGATCAATCCTACGAACCAGAATTTCTTTAGGATCTCTTTTGTGTCCATAAAACCTCCTTAATTAAAACGCCAACTAATTATATACTAATCACCTGAGTTATGCTATGTTTGTTTTTAAAAATACCTTAAACCGTCCTTAAAGCATATAAGATCGTTATTTACAGTACCGGAGAATGATTGTGCTATAATCTATGCGTCAAGGAGGAGAAGTACGTGTCAAATGCTTTAAAAATACAAGATCTGCATGTGAATGTTGAAGATAAAGAAATATTGAAAGGAGTCACGCTGGAAGTTAAAGAAGGTGAAGTCCATGCTTTAATGGGCCCAAACGGCAATGGCAAAAGCACGCTTTTACAGACGATCATGGGTCATCCTAAATATGTCGTCACAAAAGGTTCTATTACTTTCAAAGGTCGTGATGTCCTGAAGATGACTGTTGATGAAAGAGCTAAAGCCGGTCTTTTCTTGGGGATGCAAAATCCACAAGAGATAAGCGGTGTCACTAACAGCGACTTTTTGAAGGCGGCGATAAATGCCCGCCGTGAAACACCGATATCTCTTTTCTCCTTTTATAAAGAGATGGAAGGAAATATCAAGAGACTCAAGATGAAAGACGACCTGGCTCATCGTTTTGTGAATGACGGTTTTTCCGGTGGTGAAAAAAAGCGTAATGAGATCTTGCAGATGATGGTCTTAAAACCACAGATCGCAATGCTCGACGAGATCGATTCCGGTCTTGATGTCGATGCGATAAGATTGGTAGCCGACAGTATCTTGGAAACTATGGAGAAGGAGAAAATGGGATTGATCATCGTCTCACACTATGACCGTTTCTTCTCGATTATCAAACCGACCCATGCTCATGTAATCGTCGATGGTAAGATCGTTGTTGAAGGTGATAACGAACTGGTCGAAAAGATCGATACAGATGGATATGATTGGCTCTATCAGCAACTGAAGATCCATCCACGCATCGAAGAAAAGCCGCTGGTCTTTTCTTTAGGCACTTGTGCTTTGAACCCAAGGAGTCAAAATGGATAGAATCTATCACACACTGGAAAAAGACCGGTTGAAACTGGATATATGCGATAAGGATATGGCGATCATCATCTATCTTGATGGCGAAAAGGCGGATATCAGTTATCAGATAAAAAACAGCAGGGTCAAACTCATATATATATTGAAAAATGATCACCGGATCACCTTAAATGAAGAAGGGTTGGTATTCGGTGGTGAAGTGACTTCTTGTCTTTTCGATCTGACAAAAGCCGAGACGAGTATTAAAAGCGTGATCAAGATCCATGATGGTGCCAGATTCAAGATGATCAACAAGTATCTGGTCCTGAATAATAAGGATATCGCCATCGATTGTATCAACATGACCGAAGATACGGAAGTAAACATCGATAATTCAGCAGTCATCATGGATGGTGGTTATCTCGATCTTGTATGTACGGGTAAGATCATCAAGAATGCCAAAAGGGCAGTATCTCACCAAAAGAGCAGATCGCTTGTTTACGGAGTTCCAAAACACGTTGACATCCGGCCGATATTGCTTATTGAGGAGAGCGATGTCGAAGCGAGCCATGCCTTGAGCAGCGGAACGATCGATGACGATGTTCTCTACTATTTGAACAGTCGAGGCATTACCAAGACCGATGCCTTGAGACTGTTGATCGATTCATATCTCAAGTGTGATGAAGAGATAATTCAGGATCTTGATGAAAAAGATAATATTACCGCATTGCTAAAAAGGAGGTTAGAAGAAAATGTTGGATAGAGTAAAGATCAGAGATGATTTCCCGATGATCAAAAGTGAAGAAGCTAAAGGAAGGATCTATTTGGACAGCGCTGCGACCTCTTTTAAGCCGAAGTGTGTCATCGATAAGGTGATGGATTACTACACAAAAGAAAACGCCAATATCCATCGCGGAGATTATGATCTGTCATACCAGGTATCATCCGAATATGAAGAAGTCCGCAAACTATGTGCGGAATTCCTGAATGCCGAAAGCGAAAGAGAGATCATCTTCACTAACGGTGCTTCGTCTTCTTTGAATCTTGTCGCTTATGGTTATGGTCAGAAGTTCTTGAAGGAAGGCGATATCATCTTGTCGACGGAAGCGGAACATGCTTCCAACATCCTGCCTTGGTTCAAAGTGCAGGAGGTGACCGGTGCCAGGATCGAATATATTCCTTTAGATAAGGAAGGGATCTTCGATATGGAAGGGTATAAGAAGCTTCTGGATGAATTGGGTGATAAAGTCAAGGTTGTCACATTGGCTCATGTTGCCAATGTTCTTGGTAATATCGTACCTTTAAAAGAGATCACTGAACTGGCACATCGGGTCGGTGCGGTCGTCGTTTGTGATGGGGCTCAGTCAGTGCCGCACATCAAGACGGATGTTCGGGATCTCGATATCGATTTCTTATGCTTCAGTTCGCACAAGATGCTCGGACCAAGCGGTGTCGGTGTCTTGTATGGCAAATACGCATTATTAGAGAAAATGGATCCTTTTATGCTGGGCGGCGGATCCAATGCCCGTTTTGATATCTGTGGCAATATCCTACTTAAAGATCCACCATTCAAGTTTGAAGCCGGCACGCCTTGCGTCGAAGGAGTTCTTGGATTCGGGGAGGCGATCAAGTATCTGATGGCTCTTGGCATGGAGAATGTCGAAAAGGAAGGTAAAGAGCTGCATGATTATTTTCTGAAACGGATGCTGGAACTCGATAATGTTGAAGTATATAATCCAAAAAGCGAGACTTCGATCATCACCTTCAATGTCAAAGGGATCTTCGCTCAGGATGCAGCCAGCTATCTTAACAGTCAGGGTATAGCCGTAAGGTCCGGCAGTCATTGTGCTAAGATATTGCTTAATGTCATTGGGGTATCCGAGACGATCAGAGCCAGCTTGTACTTATATAACACAAAGGAAGAGATCGATAGAGTCATCGAAGTGTTGAAGGATACGACACTTGAAAAATGTATCGGGGCGATAATATAATGGACAATAATTTGAAAAGGGATATCATCATGGACCACTACGAGACACCGCGCAATAAGCGTATTCCCGAAGGTGACGGCTACTTTAAAAAGCATATGGCTGCTGATTCTTGCATTGATGATATTACGGTTTACATCAAGATCGTTGACGGTCGGGTGATGGATATCAGTTTTGATGGTGTCGGTTGCACGATTTCAACCGCATCGACCTCGATCATGACTGAACTTATCAAAGGAAAGACTGTCGGCGAGGCGCTCAGTGTGATCGAAGAGTACGAAAAAATGCTCAATGAAGAAGATTATGACGAAGATGTACTGGAAGAAGCCAATGCATTTGACACTTTGAGCAAGCAAGCTAATCGAATCAGTTGTGGTCTGATCGGTATCAAAGGAATGAAGGAAATATTAGAGAGTTATGATAAATAAGAATCAGGACATCATCAATAGCCAGGATGATTACAAATATGATTTCAAAGATGAAGACACCAGTGTCTACAAGACACCGAAGGGTCTTAGCGAAGAAGTCGTCAGAGAGATTTCGAAGATCAAAGGTGAACCGGCGTGGATGCTGGAGCTAAGGTTAAAAGCTTATCACAAGTTTTGCGAGATGCCGATGCCGTCTTTCGGGCCTGATCTAAGCGCGATCGACTTCCAGGATTTCACCTACTACATCAAACCGTCCGATAAAGTGGGAAGCGATTGGAGTGAAGTGCCTGAAACGATCAAGAATACCTTTGATAAATTAAAGATTCCGGAAGCAGAACAGAAATTTTTGGCAGGTGTTTCGACGCAATATGAATCAGAAGTCGTATATCACAATATGCTCAAAGAGGCAACCGATGCCGGAGTCTTATTCTTTGATACCGATACAGCATTGAGACTATACCCTGAGATAGTTAAAGAATACTTCGGAACGATCGTTTCGTATGCCGATAATAAATTTGCTGCTTTGAATACGGCGGTATGGTCGGGGGGATCATTCATCTATGTTCCCAAAGGTGTTCATTTAGACAAACCTTTGCAATCGTATTTCAGGATCAACTCCGAACAGATGGGTCAATTTGAAAGGACTTTGATCATTGTTGATGATGATGCGGATGTCCATTATATCGAAGGCTGTACAGCGCCGCGATATTCTAAAGATTCTCTGCATGCAGCGATCGTAGAGATCTTTGTTGGAAAGAATGCTAAATGCCGTTATTCCACAGTTCAGAACTGGTCTAATAACATTCTGAATCTGGTTACCAAAAGAGCTTATGTCAAAGAGAATGGCCTGATGGAGTGGATAGATGGCAATATCGGGTCTCATATCAATATGAAGTACCCGGCATGTGTTTTGGCGGAGGACTACGCTAAGGGGATCTGTATCTCGATCGCCGTGGCGACAGCAGACCAGAAGCAGGATGCCGGAGCAAAAATGATCCATCTTGGTAAACACACTTCAAGCAACATCATCTCTAAGTCGCTTTCGCGAAACGGCGGTTATGTCAACTATCGCGGACTAGTGTCGATGGGTAAAAACGCAAGCCACTCTAAGGCTAAAGTAGAGTGCGATACTTTGAT
>CASEHR010000114.1 GCA_949287785.1 uncultured Bacillota bacterium
GACTTTTGTCTGACCGATGATACAGTTGTCCAGAACGTTCAGATTATTGAACAGGTTGAAGTTCTGAAAGACCATATTGACTCGCGAACGAAAATGGTTCACATCAAAACCCTGAGCCAGGATGTCTTTATCATGATAGAAGATATTGCCGCTTGTCGGCCTTTCCAGAAGATCGACACAACGCAAAAGGGTACTTTTGCCGCTGCCGCTTGAACCGATTATCGTTAGTACTTCACCTTTGTGTAAGGTAATATCAACGCCTTTGAGGACATCGAGATCACCGAAGTGTTTTTTGAGATCTTTGATTTTAATGATTTCTTCCATATCTACCTCATGCGCACATATCCATGTGCTTGCTTTCTTTGGTGTCATTGAGCTTATTCTCAAAGAAGTTCAAAGCGATATAAGCGATCGATGTCAAGATCAGGTATAAGACCGCAGAAATAAAATAGGTCTCGACATAGCTGTAATTGCTGCCGGCTACCGACATGCTCTGGAAGAACAACTCAGTGATCGAAAGGACATTGAGCATCGAACTGTCCTTGATGTTGACGATCAGTTGGTTACCGATCGAAGGGAAGCTGTTTTTGATCGCCTGCGGCAGAATAATATAGAAAAGGGTCTGCATATTGCCGAAACCAAGACTTTTGGCAGCTTCGGTCTGACCGATATCACAGGATTGGATACCTGATCTGATGATCTCGGCCATATAAGCACCGGTATTGGCGCTGATGATGTATAGACCGGCCGTAAACATGTCCCAACGGACCAGATCGCGCAAAAGATAGTAGAAGAAGACAGCCTGGATCATCATCGGTGTTCCTCTTAGAACGAAGATGTAGATGCCGGTAAAGATATGACCGATCTTCTTTAAGATGCGGACTAAGACAGTATCCGATTCTTCGATCTTTATCGCTTTGATCCCGCCGAGCACAAGTCCGATCAGCAAGCCGAATACTGTGCCGACGATCGCAAACAAGATCGTATTGAGGATACCATTTGCAAAGATGTCGAAATTGTCGACAAAGATCGTCAGAGCTCGTGTAAGATCGAGATCCATTCTATTCTCCTGCCGGCTGATTGTTTGTGGCTTCAGCCATCATCTCTGCCCGTTCATCTTCACTGATGCCGGCAAGTGCTTCTTCGACAGCGTTGAAGAATTCCGTGTCTCTGCTGCCTTCTTTTAAGCCGATCGATACGGTCGTGTCTGCTTCAAAGCCATGACCTTCTTCAAAGGCGATGTAGGTAAGATCAGGATTGGCAGCGACGATTCCTTCAGCAACAGCTACTTCGGCGGTGATACCATCGACATCTCCGCTTTGTAAAGCGACGACCATCTCAGGATAGGTCTGTCTTGGTGTGACGTGATCGACACCTTCGATCTGATCGATGACCGAATCGTAATTGGTATTCAGTTGGCCGACGACACTCTTGCCGCTGAATTGCTGGATATCGGTATAATCCGCTTCTTCCGAATCGGCACGGACGATCATGATCATGCCGTGCGAATCATAATATGGGGAAGTGAAATCAATACCTTGCTCGCGCTCTTCGTTAGCAGTCATACCGGCGATGATCGCATCGATCTCACCGGAATCAAGTGCGACCTGTAAACCGTTCCAGGCGATCATCCTGACTTCAAGATCCTGTCCCAAACTCTCTGCGATCCGACTTGCGATCATGACATCATAACCATCGCAATATCCTCCGCCTTCGATCGCAACCGCTGTTTCACCTGGCTCGCTGACCTGATAGTTGAATGGTGCATAGGCACATTCCATCCCAACGGTAAAAGTCGTGTCATCGGCAGTATTATCCGTATTACTGCCACAGGCACTTAATAGACCAAGGCACAATAAGATGACGATTAGTTTTTTCATTTTTCATATCCTCCTTAAATTAAAAATCATATGCTATAACACATATGACTCACTTAAGGATCATGGTTATAGCGCCTCTACAACAGTAGGAGTGTCATAAGTATTTCCTATGACCCCACATACAGATCTTGCCTTATCTGTATGTTCGGCGATGATTGCCTTTCATCTACTTCCCGGTCTGCCGACTCCATAGATTACTCATCTGCATCGCTACCTCTATACGATTTTTACAAGAGTGATTAAAACACAATGATCTGATTATGTCAATAAAAAACGTCTTATATCGTCTTAAGACCGTGATCGATCAGCAATTCATTGGTCTTATAAAGGTCATATTTGTGTTCTAGACAATAGATAATGACGGCATCGCGTTTTATTTTGGGATAAAGAGAACCGTTAGCAGAGAGCTTGAGAAGGCGATCGGTCTCATCGCTTTTAAGATGTAAGGTCAAAGCTAAAGCGACGACTTTGTCCTTTGAAGGAATACGGGTGCCTTTTAAGATCTGATAGTAATAAGAGCGTTCGATGTTGGCATTCAGAAAGATGTCACTGTTCTTTTGTCCGGATGCTTCGATAAGTTCAGCCAGATATGCACAAAAGGATGTGTTGCCGACATGTAAAAGGGCCTCATCGAGATCATCACCTTTCAGGATCGTTTCCAGGTCTTTGGTCTTCATGATTTTATTATAGCGTTTTTGTGTTAACATTATATGGTGAATTTGGAAGTCATCGAAACGATCAGCGATAAGGCGGAAAAGCGCATCGATCTCGTTATTGACCGCGATACAGGTATGGTCTTCATCCAAAAGATCATCTTGGGTGATATGTGTTCTCTTTATGAAGCGGTCAAAACTTTAAACAGCCGTTATCTGCCGAAGATCTATTCGGTAAGCTATAAAGATGAGCACACATATGTCGTCGTTGAAAAGATCGAAATGCTGACTCTTGACAAGTATCTTGAAAGATCGAAGGCAGATATCAGGGATGTGTACAAGGTCGCCAATGACATTGCCCATGCCTTAAGAGACCTGCATATGGTGAAGATAGTCGATCGTGATGTAAAACCGGCGAACATTTTCTATGATGGCGATAAGGCTTTGCTGTTTGACTTTGATATCGCCAGGTTTTATGGAAATCATGCCCATGATACCAGGCTTTTAGGCAGTCCCGGTTATGCGGCACCCGAACAGTATGGTTTTGGTGAATCCAACGACAAAAGTGATATCTACGGTTTGGGTAAAGTCATGGACTATATGCTCAAAAAAGGCGGATTGGAAGACAGACATCTTTTCAAGATCATCGATAAAGCGACAAAGATCGATCCGAAAGACCGCTATAGAGATATCGATCATCTGATAGATGATCTGACGTATCTAGACAGTTACGCTTTGCCGGGTTTTCGCAAAGGAACATCAATGACCAAGATATTGGCCCTGGTCGGTTATATCCTTTTGTTTTGTTTTGCGATCAATATTCGTTATAAGGATTATGCGCCAAGGTCTTTTTTAGAGATCGTCAGTAAGCTCGAAGGAATGATATGGCTTTTTATGATCGCATTGTATTGCGGTGACTATCGGCATATGCGCTCAAGACTTACAAAAGGCAAGAATTTGCTGATATCTTTGCTCATATCTTTTTTCGTGATCTTTCTTTTTTTAGTCATCATCGTTTCCATCGGTGAGCTCATCATCATGATCGTGGGCTATCTGCCCACCATATGAAAATGATAATCTGTTAATATCCGCTTGATAGGGTAAGGACCCTTTAGAAAGAGGATAGAATGAAAAAGATCAGTAAAACTGCACTTGTCAGCTTTGTCATCGGCCTTGCATATCTCATCTATGCCTGTATCTATTTCTTCGGTACATCGGCCGGTGGTACGGAACAAGCCGGGGCAATCATCGCAACAGCGATCGTGATGCCGCATATCATTGCCACAGGGATCGCGGTCATCTTCAACGGTCTGGGTACATTCATGCAAAAAAGAGCTTTTGTCTTAGTAGGCGCGATCATGTACGCTGTGGCGATGGTCTTGTTTCCGATGTATTTTATGTTTGTGGTGATCGAGATGGTGTTATCCTTTATCGGATATGCCAGGATGAAAAGTACGCAAGCATAAAAAAAGCCGGATGATCGGCTTTTTAACTCGCTCAGCGAGTTTTTTTATTGGGTGTTTTTTACTTCGAAAGCGTTACGGGCAATATTCATACAATGATCTGCCATTCTTTCGATATTAGATAAGATATCAGCATATACTGATGAAGCTACCGCTCCGCTGCATTCCTTTTTAGCCATCCGCACAAAGTGATTCTGACGGAAATTGTATTCCATACTATCGACCATCGATTCTTCATTCATCAGATGTTCATAGGTGGCGATATCATTGGTAGTCATGTATTCGAATGATTCATTGAGCATGTGATCTACTTTCTCAAACAACTGATCCAATTCATCATAGGCTGCTGCTGAGAAGTTGCCGTCATCGTCATGGACCATATTGGAGAATTCAGCAACATTGACTAGGATATCACCGATCCTTTCAAGGTTTTTGACGACTTCAAGCTGTAAAGTCATAGCTTTGGATGTCTCTTCACTCATCTCATTGAAATGGAGGCTCGTGAGGAAATTGGTGATCGCATTGTCGAGTTTGTCAATGACTTTCTCACGGCCCTTGATCTCATCAAAGAGCTCGATGTCTTCGACATCAAGGCTGACATAGCGTTTGGTGTTGGCTATATTCAAAGTGACACAGTTTTTCATTTCGCCGATGAAACGGTCGGCGGCACTGAGTGCAGTTGCGACAACAGGGAAATTGCTCGGGACGAGCTCGTCGGTGTTGATCTCGAGTTTTTTCGGTTCTTCACCCGGTACGATCTTCTTGATAAGAGCACACATCTTACTGATGAATGGGAAGACGACGATACTGGCGACCACATTGAATAAGATGTGGGTCAAAGCGATCTCCATCATCGGATTGATACCGAAAGTAAGGGTCAGATAAGACATGAAGTTATATAGCGGATCCATAAAGATCATACCGATCGTAGCACCGATGATATTGAAACTGAGATGGAAGACAGCAGCGCGTTTCGCTGTGGTGTTACCACCGATACTGGCTAAGATCGCCGTAATACAAGTACCGATATTGGCGCCGTATAAGAAAGGAATGACTCCTTTGAAGGTGATCGCACCGCTCATGTAGAAAAGCTGAATGATACCGATCGAAGCCGATGATGACTGCATCGCCATCGTCAGAACGATACCGCCGAATAAGCCGATGAACGGATTTTCGGTACAAGCTTCGGCAAAAGCCATGAATTCAGGCACATAGCGCAACTGTTCAAGCGTATCGCCCATAAGGGTCAGGGAATAGAAAAGGATACCAAAACCGACGACGATACGGGCGATCTCCTGCAGCTTTTGCTTGTTGAAGAAAAGAAGCATGAAGGCACCGATAAAGATGAGATATACTGATATTGCCCCAACGTCAAGACCGATCAAGAAAGCTGTGACCGTCGTTCCGATATTGGCTCCGATGATGATACCGGCTGCCTGTTCCAAAGTCATGAGACCGGCTCTGATGAAACCGATACAGATCGATGTCGTAGCACTTGATGATTGGATTATCGCGGTGATGATAAGACCGATCAGGAAACCTTGCCAAGGCTTGGATGTGTACTTATCGATATAGACGCGTAGTCTATCACCTGCAAAAGCTTTTAAGCCATCACCCATCAGGACGATGCCATACAGGAAAAGACCTAAGCCACCGAGGAACAATCCCCACTCAATGTCGAAAAAAGTCAACGTCATAAAAACCCCTCTATCAATTACTACTTTAATTTAACATAAATATTCAGTTGTTTTAACCTATTGTTTACAAATATTAAGTTGAAAGCCTTTACATATAGATTTTTTGGATTATAATATAGGTGTAATCAGAAGATCAATAGATAACTTTTTCGTATTTATTTCCTACTTTTGAAAAGAGAGCGTCAGTTCTCTTTTCGCTTATATGACCAATAAAAAAGAGACCGTAGTCTCTTAATTAACTCTTTCGAAGTATGGTGATGAACCACCCGGAACATAGATCGATTCGATGACCGTCGTACCGTTCCAGTTGCCATGGAGAGCCAATCCGTCACCGAGATAGACAGCCACATGCCACATACCGTTACCACCATTGCTGTATTCAACGAGATCACCCGGTTGAGCTTCGCTGGGGTCGACGCTGTATGAGTCGTAGATATTGACATTACGGCCAAGATAATCAGTCAGGAAGGCTGTAGCGACTTCATTACACCAACCGCCCATGCCGACATAATCCTCAGCAAGCGCAAAGATGTCAGAGTTATCGACGTTGGCGTGTGATTGAATGATCGCTCTTAGTTCAGCGTTATAACGTTCTTGTTGTTCGGCATAGCGGGCTGCTTCTTCAGCGGCTTCTTCCGCTTCCATCTCTTCTAACATCGCTTCATATTCAGCTGTTGAGATGATCTTGACAGGAACTTCTTTAGTCGCCACATTGAGAGCTTCATCGGCAGCCATGACGGTGATCGTATACTCACCAGGAGATTCTGCATCAAACTTGCCGAAGCTGCTGACAGCTTTTACTTTGACATTGTCAGTGACACTTATGTAGTCACTCAAATTTAATATAGAACCTTCTACTAAGACGATCTCTGTCATACCTTCATCAGTGAAGCTGATGACCGGTTCGATCGAATCCGAGCTCAATGTTTGGATCTCTCTAATATACTTGTCGTTGTTTTTTAATTTATCTTCATCGTATCTAAAACCGACTAAGGCAAATACCACAAAGACAATAATTAGCAGTTTTAGTTTCTTCATAGATCTCCTTTTGAGTTAGTTTTAGGTAATATTTCCTAAAACACAATGCCTATTATAGTTATTTTTACCCTCCATTGCAAGTCGACTCTTTTTAACCTATAATTTGGATATGCAGAAGGTACTGGTGATACAAGGGCCGACAGCTGTTGGCAAAACGGCCTTTAGTATAAATGCAGCCAAGGAATTAAATGGTGAGATCATATCAGGTGACAGCGTTCAGGTCTATCGCGGTTTTGACATCGGTTCCGGTAAGATCAAAGAAGAAGAAAAAGAAGGTATCACCCATCATTTGATCGATATCAGAGATCCGAAAGAGGATTATTCGATCTATGATTTTCAAAATGATGCCCGGAAACTGATCGATGATATCAGTGAACGCGGCAAGCTGCCGATGATCGTCGGTGGCAGTGGTCTATATCTGAAGAGTGCTCTTTATGACTACGACTTTACAAAAGAGGACAGCAAAGATGAAGATCATGACGATATGACTAATGAAGATCTGTATGGATATTTAAAAAAGGTCGATCCCAAAGCCTTAGACAAGATCCACATCAATAATCGTCGGCGTCTTTTAAGAGCTTACAACTACTATCTTAAGACCGGTGAACCTTTTTCCCAAAAAGCGGAAAAACAAAGACATGAAGCCATTTACGATGTCTTATTCATCGGTCTGACTTTAGATCGGGAGCTTCTTTATCAAAAGATCGATCAAAGAGTCGATATGATGATCGGGGAAGGGCTGTATGAAGAGGTCGAAGGCTTGCTTGAAAAGGGCGTTACCTTTAAGGATAAACCGATGATGGCGATCGGATATAAGGAGTGGGAACCATATATAAATAAAGAAAAGACCAGAGAAGAGGTCATACACGATATAAAAAAAGCGACCCGTAATTTCGCTAAAAGACAATATACATGGTTCAATCATCAGACACCGATCACCTGGTATGATGTAAGCGATAAAGACAAGGCTATCAAAGATATCAAGGATTGGTTGTATGAATAAGGCATATACAGAAAGACTATCTTATCTGATCGATGAAGAAAAGATCCAAAAGCTGAATGATAGTACAGTGCTCATCTGCGGCTGTGGAGGTGTTGGCTCATTTTGTGCTGAAGCCTTAGCCAGATCTGGGGTCGGTAAGCTCATCTTAGTTGATCATGATACGATCGATATCTCCAATCTCAATCGCCAATTGATGACTGATAAAGAAAATATCGGTCAAAAGAAAGCTTTGGTATTAAAAAAGCATCTAGAGTCGATAAGCGATTGCAAGTGTGAAGTGATCGATACTTTTATCGATGATGACTTTAGTATCCCTGATTGTGATATTGTCGCTGATTGTATTGATACACTAGTCGCAAAGTTTGCTTTACAAAAAAAGTGTCATGAAGCAGATATACCCTGTATATCTTCAATGGGCAGTGCCAAAAGATTGAAGCCTGAAGATATTCATTATACGACTTTAGATAAGACGAAGAACGATCCTTTAGCTAAAGCTTTTCGTAATCTGGTAAAAAAAGAACGATATCCGTATAAGATCGAAGTGGTCTATTGTGATACACCATCGATCCAGAAAACGATCATTAAAGAGGGAACGACCACTAAAGAACGCTATCCTTTAGGATCAGCGATCTTTGTAGTCGGTAGTGTGGGCTTATATTTAGCCTATATCATATGTGAGAAACTGTGGAGGTAATTTATGAAGTTTAGTGAAATGCCATATGAACGTTTAGCCTATGAGGACATCAAAAGAGACTATGGGACTCTATTAGATGAATTGGAAAGCGCAAAAAGTGCTGAAGCCTTTAATGAGGTCTTCTATAAGATCAATGATTATCGTACTCATATGCAGACGATGATGACCTTATGTATGATCAGACATTCGATCGATACGGCCGATGAATTCTATCAAAATGAACAAGACTATTGGGATGAGACGGCGCCTCTCATTGAAGTATTTGAAGATCGTTTCAGCAAGATCGTCTTAGCTCGCAAAGACCGCGCTGAGCTTGGTATCCCGGAGATCTTCTTTAAGATGCTCGAGTATTCAACGAAGTGTTTCAATGAAAGTATCATCGAATTGAAACAGAAAGAGAACAAGCTTGTCAGCGCTTATGGTAAATTAAAAGCCAGTGCCAGGATTCCGTTTGATGGTTCCGTACATAACTTAGCTAGTATCAGACCATATACATTGAGCAATGATCGTGATATACGCAAAAAGGCAAGTGAAGCAGTCAATGCTTTCTATACCGAGAATGAAGATGAATTTGATCGCATCTATGATGAATTAGTTAAAGTACGTGATGAAATGGCGAAAAAACTAGGTTATAAAGATTATGTTGAACTTGGTTATTATCGCATGTGGCGCTTTGACTATGATCGTGAGATGGTCAAAAACTATCGCAAACAAGTTCTTGAAGATATCGTGCCTGTAACACGCCTTATCTATAAAGCGCAAAAAGAACGCCTCGGTCTCGATAGTCTAAAGGCTTGGGATCTTGATTATGAGTTTAAGACCGGTAGTCCAAAGCCGGTAGGTGATAAGGATAAGCTAGTACAAGTAGCAAGCGATATGTATCACAAAATGAGTGATGTGACCGGCGCATACTTCGATATGATGTGCGAAGAAGAGTTATTCGACTTAGAGACAAAACCCAATAAACAAATGGGTGGTTATATGGCGCCGATCCCGGAATATAAAAGGCCGTTCATCTTTTCCAATTTCAA
>CASEHR010000115.1 GCA_949287785.1 uncultured Bacillota bacterium
CAAGAGTTTTACATCGGGAAATTTCGATACCGGTTCGACTGTCATTGAGATCGTCATTTCTAGTGGCATGGATTGATCAAAGATCTCTGATAAATCCCAAAAAAGATAAATAGTCTATTAGTCGGTGCGGTAATGATTTCGATCATATCCGCACCTTTTATCTATCGTGATGATATGCTTTTCTGTGTTTCGTATCGGCCTGATGATCTCTTTTACTTCACAGTTTCCGAAGTGATTCAGATATCTATGCTTAGAAAGCATTGTATATTATTTGACATAGGTATTAGACAGTTCATAGGCAGACAAATAAAATGAGATCGAGGAGGAGCTTATGAAAAAGATGATCATGGTTACAATGCTTTGTCTTATGTTGGTCGGGTGTAATGATGCTGGAAAAGAGACACCGTCAAAAACACAAGGAATGGTAATGTATGAAGACGTAAGCGAAGAAGATATGAGCGAAGAGATGGTTATCAGTGTTAAGTGGGACGAGTATGAAGTCCGATATAAGCTCAATGAAAGTACGGCGGCAAGGGAGCTTTATGAACAACTGCCAATTATGGTAAATGTCGAAGATTTCAGCGATAATGAAAAGATCTTTTATTTGGTGAATGAATTGGATATAAGTGATGCTCCACTGGCAGATATGGGTTCCGGCACCCTTGCTTACTATGCGCCTTGGGGAGATGTCGTCTTCTTCTATGGAGATTATCGGCAAAACAGTGCATTATTTGCGTTGGGCGAAGCTATAAGCGGCATTGAATATATAAGTGCCATGAGAGGTCAGATTACGATCGAAACGCATACAGATTGAAGGTTGTATTTGACTTGGATTTGCATTGCAGAAAAAAGTGATAAATAGACTAAAAACCTTGTTTATATGATGATGACTTGAGTTATAATATTAAGGTATTAGGAGGAAATTATGGCAAAAACATTTATTTCAATGGATGGTAATAACGCCACTGCCCATTGTGCGTATGCCTTTACTGAAGTAGCCGGTATCTATCCTATCACTCCATCATCACCGATGGCCGAAGTGATCGATAGCTGGGCATCGCAGGGAAGAAAGAACATCTTCGACGAGGTCGTAAAAGTCGTTGAGATGCAATCTGAAGGTGGTGCTGCCGGTGCTGTTCACGGTGCTTTACAAGGTGGTACACTGGCTTCCACATTTACCGCTTCACAAGGTCTTTTATTAATGATTCCAAACATCTACAAGATGGCTGGTGAATTATTACCGGGTGTCATCCACGTTGCTGCCAGAGCTTTGGCAGGTCGTGCTCTGTCGATTTTTGGTGATCACCAAGATATCTACGCTTGTCGTCAAACAGGTGCGTGCATGCTTGCATCACATTCGGTTCAGGAATGTATGGATCTTGCCGGTGTAGCTCACTTGGCGGCGATCAAAGGTTCATTACCTTTCATTCATTTCTTCGATGGTTTCAGAACATCACACGAGATCCAAAAGATCGAAGTCATGGATCAGGATTTCTTAAAGAGTCTCGTCGATATGGATGCGGTCAAACGTTTCAAGGAAAAAGCGTTGAACCCGCACACTAATCCGGTGACAAGAGGCGGTGCAGAAAACGATGATATCTATTTTGCAGCCAGAGAAGCACAAAACGGATACTATGATGCGATTCCGGATATCGTCAACTACTATATGGAGAAGATCTCCGAACATACTGGTCGTCACTATGCACCATTTACATACTATGGTGCTGAAGATGCGGAGAACATCATCATCGCGATGGGCTCGGTTACTGAGACTATCAAAGAGACGATCGATACATTAGTTGCCAAGGGCGAGAAAGTCGGTTTGATCAAAGTCCATCTGTATCGTCCATTCAGCGCTAAGTATCTCTTGAAAGTATTGCCGAAAACAGTCAGAAAGATCGCGGTATTGGATCGTACAAAAGAATCCGGGACAAGAGAACCTCTGTATCTGGATATTCTAAGCGTATTGAAAGATACCGACATCAAGATCGTTGGCGGCCGTTACGGTCTAAGTTCACGTGATACAGCTCCAAATCAGATCAAGGCTGTTTACGATGAGTTGAAGAAGGGTGAACCTAAAGAAGAATTTACGATCGGTGTCGAAGATGATGTTACACATCTGAGCTTGCCACTTGATCCTGATTTCCATAAC
>CASEHR010000116.1 GCA_949287785.1 uncultured Bacillota bacterium
CCGTTGATGACTTTGATGACATCCTTCGTTTTGAAAAGGAATTGAAGAACGCCGGTTATTATTATCGCCCTCATGCACAGACAGACATCGACAACCAGTTATTATTCGCTTGCGGCAGTTTCTATGATGGCACGGGTGATCTCCAGACCCATTTCATCCATGTCGTCAAAACCAACAGTATGGACTGGATCAACTACATAAACTTCAGAGATTATCTGAACGATGACCCTCTGGCGGCCAAAGAATACGAAGATCTTAAACTGGCCCTTGTAAGGAAGGATTCCACAGATAATATCCGGAAAGTATACACTGAAGGAAAACACGATTTCATCAACGCTGTTTTGCGTAAAGCATTGGTAAGATCATATCTTGGAAAAACGGTCGATATCATAATAGACCGGCCTTACGGCAGTGCGCACCCAAAATATCCCGACCTTATCTATCCGATCAATTATGGTTATTTGCCAGGTGTATTCAGTGGCGATGGCAAGGAACTGGATATCTATCTGCTCGGTTTAAACCGACCGGTAAAAGAGTATACAGCACGTATAATCGCTATCATCTATCGTCTGAATGATAAAGAAGATAAATTGGTCGCCGCGCCTTATGATCTCCTATTTGATGAAAAAGAGATCGCTGAAGCCGTCAGTTTCCAGGAAAAGTACTTTGATACGAAGATCGAAGTATTAAAGAGGTGATAACAGTCAGAAAACTTCAGGAAGGCACCCTTCTATCTTAATGCACCGCTTTTATTGATGAATTCCATACTGTACATAAACAACACCTCGGCATTCTGATCGAGTTCCAGCGTCGGCAACAGAGAACTGTTGAAATACCTCAGATCGATCACATCGATCGAAGCATAGGATCCGATCAGAAGCGGTATCAGTGAGGAAGCATATGAATCACGGAAAACGATGAGTCTTTGATCTGATCCGGCATTCTTGTTTTCGATACGGATATAGGCACTCGGTCCATCCAAAAAGACATCATACATATCCGGATGATCGACAGCTCCTTCATCATAGATACCGACATAGCTGTCTTTTTCCAGATCATAGACGCTGATGCCTTCATCATCATAGACCAGATAGCTGATCTTATCCGGTGCCACATCGTAAAATGACGAAGCGAATAAGGAACCCTTGAATCCTTCGATCGTCTTATATTCACCTTCGATCCCGGTATATTCATCACCCATCGCTTCCACAAGATATTCAGCAACATTTCCGATCTTATCCTGACGCCAGTGGATATCGGTATGGTAATAGCTGTCAAGATCCAACAGATCATAGATATCGATATAATGCATCGCAAGACCCTCTTTGAGCGTATCTTTAATATCTTCATATCTTAGATCCAAAGGAAAATACCGCTCTGTATAATCGTTTTTGCGCGGTATAGCCATAAAATAAACATCTCTGTCCGCAAAATAGCTGTCTTTTAAGGCATTGGTCTTGTTTATAAGATCACTGATCGAATCATCATCGCGTATAGCCGTTTCAAATAGATAACCGTCACTTGAATACACACCGTGATTATCTTTAAAACCAAAGAGATAACGATTAGCCAGACTGCTGAACCTGATAAAACTGTCCCGCCAGAGCAGATGATCACTCATATAGGTATCGACATCACTATAAAAATCCGGATCCAGAAGATCGACCTTCGGAAAGCTGGCCAGATGTCTCCTTTCCAGATATGACACTGTATTGTCGTTAAGGATCGTCGTGATACTGATAAAAACGATGATAAAAGCCATCAAAAAAATCGTAAACTTTCTATACATATCAAAACCTGAAATATAAAAACGGATTGAAGCCCAGACCGACCAGATATGCCAGACTCATCATAAATAAGAGAAAGATCCCGGCGACCTCGACATATCGGAAATACCGATAACCGGATACTTTCTGATAGATCTTCTTCAATAATGGTGTCGCCCCGATAAAAGCGATCAAGATAAAGAAACCGTAACTTTCAAGATAGTAGATCGCTACCGGATCGATAAAACAGCCAAGATCGAACATCTTGCTGATATAGGTCAATGTATCGGGATGATTAAAGAACACAAAACCGATAATGACGACAAAAAGCGTGTATACATGGTCGAGATATTTGATCCTTGTCAGATATTTCAATGACGTATAGCGCTCCAGAATGATCATAGATCCAAAGTACAGTCCCCATAGGACAAAATTCCAGGCTGCCCCATGCCAAAGACCGGTCAACAGCCAGACGACCAGAAGATTGAATACATGTCTCATCGGCTTGACCCTTGATCCACCTAACGGAAAATAGACATAATCCTTGAACCAGGTACCTAAAGACATATGCCATCGTTGCCAGAATGTGCGCACGGAAGTCGCTGTCAGCGGATGATCAAAATTCTCCAAGAAGTGAAAGCCGAATATCAGTCCGAGACCGATAGCCATATCACTGTAGGCACTGAAGTCAAAATAGAGCTGCAAAAGCTCACTGATGGCGATCATCCACAGAATAAGACCACTGTCATATGCCCCCAATTCACCGATGATAAGACCTAAGGTATTAGCTAAAACGCATTTCTTGAATAAGCCGACCATAAAGCGTCTGATCCCGAGATAAGTCTCTTTTTCATTATATGGTCTTATCACTTCGACTTCTTTGGCGATCGTCTCGTAGCGGACGATAGGTCCGGCTACCAATTGACCGAAGAAGGTCAGATAAGTGCCATAATTGACCAGTGAACGGCTGGCTACTACATCGCCACGGTAAACATCGATGATATAGCTGGCTGCCTGAAAGCTGAAAAAGGATATTCCCAAAGGTAATGTCACCTGATAGATGATCCCGAAATTTGCCAGAATGAACGATGTATACTTGAAATAGATCAAAGGCGCAAAAGCGATGATCATCCCGATCAGAAGAAAGACCGGCTTTCGATGTCTTTCGATATATCGGCCATAATAATAACTGAATAATAAAGTCCCCAAGATAATGACGACTAAAACGCCCTCACCATAAAAATAGAAGAACAGCGAAGACAATAATAAAACGCCATTCTTATACGCCCCTTTTACAAGGGCGTATAAGGCAATGACGATCACCAAAAAGTAGAATATAAAGTTGACGCTGGAAAAAACCATCAGAGATTGTTGAAGTTGGTAACGATCTTATCTCTTGTCGTCTGGTCTTCAACCACAACGACCAGGATCGTATCACCGCGGCTTTCAACGACCAGCTGGTCTTCTTCAATGCCGACACAGATCCACTTCCGCAGATCGATACTCGCTTTGATCTCATCTTTCAGACCCTCGACATCCTGTCCTTCATCAGCACGGACCAGGACGACGGAATGGGCGACAGAAGATATCATCGCCTCCCTTGCCAGGCCTTCTTTGAAGTCGACGGCTCCAAGACCAAGATACCAGTTGACATTCTCATCAGTCACCGGTGTCGCTTCACCCATCATCGGAAGCTCATCTTCACTGAAACCATCGTATAATGCCGTCATGATGTCTTCTAAAGTCATCGCACTGACAGCATCTTCTTTCGTATTCGAACAACCACCCAAGACAAGCAATAAGGCGGTCATCACCGTTAGCAGTAGTTTTTTCATCATTTCCTCCTTGAGCGCTAAAAATATAACAGACATCTGTCCTTTTACTCAATAGTGATCATTCATTACTAACTTTTATCTTACTTAT
>CASEHR010000117.1 GCA_949287785.1 uncultured Bacillota bacterium
AGACTGATCATCCAGTCATTTATATTACTGTTATTTTTAATATGGAATGACTGAAAACAGTTTATAATTGATTATATAAGATACGTTACAAAGGAGGTAAACATGCGTAAAGATCTTGGTGTAAAATCATGGTTTTATCCACTACCGGTACTGATCATCGGCACATATGATGAAGATGGTACCCCCGATCTCATGAATGCTGCCTGGGGTGGTCTTTATGAGAGTGATCAGGTCGTTCTGTGTCTGAGTCATAGCCATAAGACATTCAAGAATATCATGGCTAAAAAAGCCTTCACCGTAAGCTTTGCGGAAGCTAAAGATGTCGTCGCTTGCGATTATGTCGGTATCGTATCCGGCAATACAGTCAAAGACAAGGTCCAAAGATCAGGCTTACACACATCAAAAGCTTCTCATATCGATGCTCCGCTTGTCGATGAACTGAGCGTTGCTTTGGAATGCGAACTGATCAAGGTCAACGAAGACGGCAATGTCATCGGTAAGATCGTCAACATCTCTGTTGATGAAAAGGTCCTGACTGACGATAAACTTGACCCACATAAATTTATCCCGATCAGTTTTGATCCCTGCAACAATACCTACCGTGCCGTCAAAGAGACCGTAGCTGACGCTTTTAAAGCCGGCAAAGAGATCGACTGAAGATACTTCAGTCGTTTTTCAACTCATAGAACTCCAATTCACCATCCATCAATGTCTTATAGAAATGATGTATCCATTCAGCGTATTTGATCTTACCGTCTTCAATATACCGGTAGACGATCCTGAAATCCTTATTGCTCAAACGCTCCAATGCTTCTGCATCATCATATACTTCACTGATCCATTTGAGATTATATCGGATATTATTGATATAACGCTCAGCACTATATGCTACAAAATCGATATCGATCGAATATTCATCACCTCTGCTCAAAGGTGTCTGAGTATTGCTTAAAAGTTCGGTATAGTATTCACCGATCATTTCATAGCGCAGATAACCAAAAGCACGCAACAGATCAAACATCGTCAGACGATCATAACCCTTGAGGTAGATCGTCCCTTTTATATTCGGTTCTTTCTTCACCCTTAAAGTATACCATTTAATCCCATTAACGATATAACATGATCTTATTGTCGATCTTAACTCGCTTTAACATTTGTCATTTAACATATAGACATGATGAAACAACTGATGCGATGATCATCTTTCCTTTAAACAATACCGTTTATATCAAAGTGAAGAATATTACTATACCGGAGGACAATACATGAATAAGATCATTATCTACGCTTCAATATACGGATCTGGTAAAAGATACGCTATGGAACTGAGTCGGATGAGTGGTATACCGGCCTATGACTATCGTGATTTAAAAGGCATGGTCGATTGTGATCTGCTCATCTGGTTTGGATCACTGTATGCCGGTGGTATATCAGGTCTATCCAAGACACTGAAAAAGATCAACTTTAAGCGTATCATCATCGTCACTGTCGGTATCGCTGATCCTGATATCGAAGAAAACCGTGAGAATATAAAAGCAGCATTGAAAAAGCAGCTACCTGCATCCGTCTTTGAAAAAGCTATGGTATATAACCTGAGAGGTGCCATAAACTACGCTGAGCTTAAACCGCATCATAAGATTATGATGAGACTTATGTATAAAATGATCATTAAGAAAGACCCAAAGACATGGACAGCGGAAGACAGGGCGTTTATAGAAACATATGATCAAAATATCGATTTCGTCGATTTCACTAAGCTTGCCGATATCCGCAAAGCCGTTATTGATTGTGTATATCCTACTTGATATTTCAATGTGATATTGGCACTGAATTTCAGAAGTCAAAGTTCAAACGGATCGATATACGTTGCCAATGGCTGAAAAGTATGTTTTAATTAGGTGGATTATCAAGAGTTGAGTGAGAGAGTTAGCTCTATGACCTCACACCAACCTGTAGGAAACTATAAGGTGGTACAGCTAACAGCGATAAGAGAACCATAGTTTATACCTTCTCTATCGCGAGAAGTTTTTTATTTCAAGGAGGTAGAGAAGAATATGAAAAACTTTATTTTTACATCGGAAAGTGTTACTGAAGGACATCCGGATAAGATCTGTGACATCATCGCCGATTCGATACTCGATGAAGCCCTTAAAGAGGATCCATGCTCTGCAATGGCTGTTGAAGCAACTATCAAAAATGACCTCATCTTTCTCTATGGTGAAGCAAATACCAAAGCGACGATCGATTATGAAACGATCGCTAAGAATGTCTTAAAAGAGATAGGTTACAGTGAAGACTATCGGGTTCTTTCTGCGATCGATGAGCAATCAAAAGAGATCCATGATGCCGTCATCCGGGAAAACGGTGATATCGGGGCCGGTGACCAGGGGATCATATTCGGCTATGCTTGTGATGAGACTGATGAATATATGCCATATCCGATCTGTCTGGCCCATAAATTAGCTAAAAGACTTACTGATACCAGAAGAAAAAATCCCATCCTTCGACCCGATGGAAAGACTCAGGTTTCGATCGAATATGTAAACGGGAAACCAGCAAGGATCGATACGATCGTCATATCTTGCCAGCATATCAAAGACGCTTCTAAACAAGCGATCGAGAAGATCATCATGGATGAAGTGATCATGCCTTGTGTCGATAAAGCGATGCTGATCGATACGAAGTATTGCATCAATCCCAGCGGCAGTTTCATCATCGGCGGCAGTTTCGGTGATTCAGGCACGACCGGCCGCAAGATCGTCTGCGATACCTATGGCGGTATGGGAAGAGTCGGTGGCGGATGCTTTTCATCGAAAGACCCCACAAAAGTTGACCGCAGTGCCGCTTATTATTGCCGCTATATCGCCAAGTCTTTGGTCGCCCATAAGCTTGCCGGAAAAGTTGAGATCCAGGCTGCCTATATGATCGGATCACCAAGACCGGTATCGATATGTGTCGATACTTTTGGTACAGGGATATATCCCGATGAGAAGATCAAAGAGATAGTAGAAGATAACTTTGATCTTTCGGTAGCCAATATCATCAAAGAACTTGATCTCAGAAGACCGATATATAAAAAGACCGCCTGTTACGGTCATTTTGGGAATCCATCATTTCCCTGGGAAAAGATAAAGCCACTAAAAATATGATCAATGCTTTTTGATCACATTATGGTATTCAAATCACCCCTGAGATGATCTTCAATATCCTCAATGATCAAAAGATCAGCAGGCAACCAATCGACCGAATATAGTTCATCGATATTGAGCCATCTGGCTGCTTCATGCTCTTTTAATTCAATGTCACCTTCCCTGATAGTTGCGAAATAGCAATGCATGGTAAGATGAAAATCAGGATAATCGTATTCTACTGTCTTGAGGTGTTTTTGAACTTTGATCTTTACCGCCAGCTCCTCATCGATCTCCCTTATCAGCGCATCTTCCTTAGATTCGTTCTTTTCGATCTTGCCACCCGGAAATTCCCAGCCATCTTTAAACTCACCATATCCTCTTTGCGTCGCAAAGATCCGTCTTTTCTTGTCGTATATAATTGCTGCAACTACTTCTATACTTTTCATAATCTCCTATCCATTGACGATATAATCGTATAAGTCATCTTTGATCGGTGTTTCTAATCCATATTCTATTTCCACAACACTCTGTCCACTTTTAGGCATTATCATCTCTTCAAACTGACCTGTCGGATGCATCATGCCCAAGAAATAGAATTCCTTAGCTTCCGCATCATCTTTATTCTTGCGCATAAACAATTGTATCTTAGTATTATCCCTGTCAGCGTTTTCGATCCTGATGATCTCTGACGAATCACGATGACGCCTGCTTTTAGATATTGCGATCAGATTATCATTGCTTATCAGACGATCTTCGTATTTGATGCTGTCGGCAATATCTTCGCCCTTTTCGTAGTTGATAAAGACCGGCATCGTATTTGTTTCTTTGTTGTACATATAGCCACCGATATTCTGTGAAGTGACACTCTTAGACCAGTTCAAAAGACGACACACTTCTTCATACGTATACTTAGCATACAGATTGAAACTGGTATCGGCATAACGATTATTAAAGTAACGTCTGTTTCGCTCTAATCCGTACTCGACGATATCGATGATCTGACTTTTAAATCCCCGATCGGCAAGCGCACTAGAAAAAATATCGCTGATCTTATAATCTTGACCGTCTTTTTCAATAAACACACAGTCAGAATAAGCATCTCTTTCGACACTGTTGCTCAGAAATTCATTCATCAGGACATTGGTGACGTTTTTAACAGCCGCATCATCAAGAATGATATGATAATCTTCTTTGAGCTTGCTATTAAGATATGCGACCACGTTTTTATCATGATCGATCAAATATTCCAACACCAACAACTCATGCGGCCTTTTACCAGCAGCGAGTTTTCGTG
>CASEHR010000118.1 GCA_949287785.1 uncultured Bacillota bacterium
CTTAGGCGCTCATATCGATTCACCGCGCCTTGATCTCAAACAGCATCCTCTTTATGAAGACAATGGTCTAGCACTGCTCGATACGCACTATTACGGTGGTATCAAGACTTATCAATGGGTAGCACGGCCGATGGCACTTCACGGTGTTGTCGTCAAAAAGGACGGCAGTAAGATCGATGTCAATATCGGTGATGATGAAAAAGATCCCGTCATCGGCATTTCCGATCTTTTGATCCACTTGGCAAAAGATCAGATGAAAAAGACCGCCGGGGAAGCGGTCGAGGGTGAAGATCTCAATGTCCTGGTCGGTTCGATCCCTGTTGATTGCAAAGAGGAAGATCAAAAAGATCCGGTCAAGGAGAATATCAAGAAGCTCTTATTGGAAAAATACGGAATCGAAGAAGATGATTTTGTCAGCGCCGAGATCGAAGTCGTACCGGCGGAAAAGGCAAGAGATTACGGCTTGGATCGCTCACTTGTCATGGGCTATGGCCATGATGACCGGATCTGTGCCTATACATCGCTGATGGCGATCTTAGATACAGAAAAGGTCGAACGTACAGCTTGCTGTATCCTGGTCGACAAAGAAGAAGTCGGCTCGCAAGGCAGCACCGGTATGCAATCGCGTTTCTTTGAAAATGCCATCGCTGAATTGCTCGATAAATGCGGACTATACAGTGAATTGACTCTGCGTCGTCTTCTGAGCAACAGTTATATGCTTTCAAGCGATGTATCAGCGGGATTTGATCCGAATTACCCATCGGTCAACGAAGCTAAAAACACCGCTTATATGGGCAAGGGGATCGTCTTCAACAAGTACACAGGATCGCGTGGTAAGAGTGGATGCAATGATGCCAATCCGGAATTCATTGCCAAATTGCGCAAGGTCATGGATGAAAATGACATTGCATGGCAGACAGCTGAGCTCGGTAAAGTCAACCAGGGCGGCGGCGGAACGATCGCTTATATCTTAGCAAATCTTGACATGGAAGTGATCGATGCTGGTATTGCGGTCCAAAATATGCATGCACCGAGTGAAGTCGCCAGCAAAGTCGACATTTACGAAGCTTATCGTGCGTATATGGCTTTTATCAGAGATATTGCCTGATGTTTGTCCTGTACGACGAGTGTATCTTAAATTACATCGCCGCGATCAGGGATTATTTCGGTCTTGCCAGTGCTTATAAAGCTGACGAAAGTTTCAGTGCCTATCTTAAAAAGGAAGCACCGGAGAAGATCTTTATCGTCCTGATCGATGGCAGGGGCTCAAGGCTTTTGGAAAGGAAATTATCGAAAGATAGTTTCCTTTTAAGCCATATGATGAAGGAGACGATGACCGTTTTCCCGCCGACGACCGTCGCAGCCACGACATCGATCCAAAACGGCAAGTCGCCAAACCAGAACGGTTGGCTGGGCTGGACATCGTACTTCAAAGAGCTTGATGATACGGTGACCTTGTTTCTGGATGAGGGTTATTACAGTAAGACCAAATATCCTGAGGGTACCGTGAAGAATATCATCCCGGTGATGACGACAGCTGATGAATTGAATGCTCGGGGAATCAAAGCCGGTACGATCAATCCTCACTACATCGAAAAAGGCGGTTATGACGGGTTGGATGATTTTGCGAAAATGATCATTGAACGTTCTTTCGGTGATGATCGCTATGTATATGCATATTATGACAAATATGATTCATGTATGCACCATGAGGGAGTAGAAAGCGACAAAAGCGATGCGCTTTTAAAAGAGATCAACGATAAGCTGGCTTATGTGGCAAAGCACATCGCGGAGAAGACCTTACTTTTGGTCATTGCCGATCATGGGCTTGTCGATATCAGGGAAACGATCAATATCTATGATACAGATCTGGCCAAGTATCTGAAAAGGCCCTGTACTGTGGAGCCGAGAGCGGCAGCCTTCTATATCAAAGAGGGGATGCAAGATGCGTTTGCCAGGGATTTCAAGATGATGTTTGAGAATGACTTCATCTTGTTCGATAAGGAAGAAGTCAAAAAGACCTGTTTATTCGGCAAAGGTGAAGATCACCCGCGTTTTGATGATTTCATCGGTGACTTTATCGCCGTTGCCAAAAACGATAAAGATATGATATCAAAAGAAAACGATGACGGTTTCAGGATGAAAGCGGCGCATGCCGGTTGTACTTCAGATGAGCTGATGATCCCGATCATCATCGTAAAAAGAGAGGTATAGAATGAAAAAGATCAGTATATTACTTATGACTTTTTTGATCGCGATCAGTCTTCTGGGCTGTTCCAAAGAGGAGACCAGATTCATCGAGATCGAAAGTTATGATGTCGATATGAGCGGTTATGAGGACATGCCTTCGACCAATCACCATTTTAAAGGGATAACACCGACTGAGTTTATGCGTGTATACGAAGAAGACGGCAGTGGTGTATTCTATATCGGTTATACAGGCTGTTCAAGCTGTCAGGCGACGGTCTCATTGATCGAAGAGGCAGCGATCGAAACGGATACGACCGTATATTATCTTGATCCGTACAGTGAAGAATATGATTTCTTCAGTTACATGAGCGATATCATGGCGATCTTGGATCCGATCCTGAGACATGAAGATGACGGTACCGCAACGATCTATACACCGCATATCTTCGCGATGATCAACGGCGAGTTCGGTCAGAGTCTCATCGGCGGTGGTGATACAGTTGATGAACTTGTATCTTTGATGGAAGAAGTACGATGATCAAAGCGATATTGGACCTGATGTATAGATCACCGACGCCATATCAAGCCGTTGACAATTTTTCTTCGATCTTAGCCAGTGTCGGATACAAGGAGCTCAGGGAAGATGAGGATATGATCATCGAAAAGGGTGGACACTACTACATAAGACGCAATGCGTCGTCGATGATCGCCTTCAGCGTTCCTGAAGATATCAAGGATCCTTCATTCAGGATCATCGCTTCTCATGACGATTGTCCGTCGTTTAAACTTAAACCTAACAGTATCATAAAGCAGAACGGTTATATCAAGCTCAATACCGAGCCGTATGGTGGAGCGCTGTTTGCTCCGTGGTTCGACCGGCCGCTGTCACTTGCCGGCCGGCTGATCGTCCGTGAAGATGGGAAACTCGAAAGTTTGCCTTTTAATCTCGATGAGGACTTCTGTGTTATTCCCTCGGTCGCCATCCATCAGGACCGACTTGCCAATAAGGGCCATGAGTTAAATGCCCAGATCGATCTTTTGCCTGTCGTTGGACTGGGCGATGAATTTGATCTTTTACGCTTTTTGAAAGCGAAAAGTGGTCGTGAGGATATCGTCGCTTATGATCTGTATCTGTATCCGCGCGTAAAGCCGGTCATCTATGGTGACAGCGGTATTTACAGCGCTCATCATATCGATGATCTTTTAAGTGCTGTTGCTTCGCTTCTATCACTCATCGAAGCTAAAGGGAGTGATGCGATAAATGTCGTCTGTATTTTTGACAATGAAGAAGTGGGCTCCCGCACTTATCAGGGGGCTGACAGCGACTTTTTAAAGGTCATTGTCGAAAGGATAGCCGAAGCCCTGGGTATCGACCTGTACAAGGCCAAAGCCGGATCTTACATGCTTTCTTGTGATGGGGCGCATGCCATCCATCCGAATCATCCGGAGAAAAGTGATCAGAACAATCACCCGGAGCTCAACAAAGGCATCGTGATCAAAGCCAATGCGGATCAGACTTATACTTCTGATGCGCTGACTTCGGCGGTCATCATCGATCTTTTGCAAAGACATGATATTCCATATCAGTTCTTCACCAATCGCAGCGATGAACGCGGCGGCAGTACCCTTGGCAATATCGCTATCAGTCAGCTTTCGATCAAAAGCTGTGATATCGGTATCGCTCAGTTGGCCATGCACTCGTGTTATGAAACAGCAGGCACAAAAGACATCGAGTGGCTATTGAAACTTTTCCATTGGTTCTTCAGCGACAAACTGGCTGAAATAGCTTAAAACCGTAAAAAATGAGTGTTGATATAGAAAATCATCACTCTTTTTTTCTTGCCGATTTTAAAACGCTTTCATGTTAAAAAATGATCATGTTAAAGTGAAAACTTAAATTTTATTCTTGAAATTATGACCTGATGGGTATATAACAATGGGCGGTAATAATATTACTAAGGGAGGAATTTATGAACGAAAAAGAAAAGAAAGGCGGTCTGAACAAGAGTCTTAAACTGATCTTTGTTTACACGGTCGCTACCGGTTCTATCTTCACTTTCGTCAACTATTGGGACTCCGTATTCTATGGTTATTGCGGCTCGGGCACATTCTTAGCCTTTGCGCTTATGACGATAGCCATCTTACCGGTTGCTTTAGTTTACAGTGAACTAGCATCTCTATTCCACACAGGCGGTGGTGAACTCATCTACAATACCGTCGGTATCAACAAGCATGTCGGTTTCTTTGCTTCATGGCTCATCATGGCAGCTTGGATCTCTGTTCCGCCTGCTGTAGTCATGGCGATCATGACCTGGGTCAACAAGACTTTCATGCTCAACCTTTCGACGATGATGATCGTCATCGGGGCAGCGATCTTGTTGGTGCTATACTTCTTAATGAGTATCCAGAATGTACAGTTTTTGGTCAAGGCACAGGCAGTAATGCTCTTCTGTAATATCACAGTAACTGTTCTGACCGGTTTCATCCTATTGTTCTCCGGTCATTGGAGTTTGGATAACTTCGGCAATATCTTCTCAACAACACTCGATTCAGTAAATGGTATTCCAGGCTGGATCATCGGAATGGCCTTGCTTATCACTCCGTATTTCGGATTTGAAACGGTTCCGCAGATGGTCGAAGAAGGTGACTTCCCGATCAAGAACTCCAAGAAAGCGATCTGTGGTTCGATCCTTACCTGCGGTGCTATCTATGTCTTCTACTATTTCTGTGTCGCCGGCCTTGATGGCTTGAATGGTGTCTTCACATCATATGCTCAGGATGGTTTCCTGACGATCTCAACGATGCAGAATGTCTTAGGCTGGACTTTCTGGCCATTGGTTGTCGGTGTATTGTCTTGCTTGCTCGGCATGGGCGCTTCTCTTTTGGGCTTCTGGATGTCGACAGTCAGAATGCTCTATTCAATGGCTAATAAGAACTTCTTGCCAAAGGTCTTCGCTAAAGTCAACAAGCACCAACAACCACTTTTACCAAATATCTTCTTATTGGTTCTGTCGTTGGTATTCATCGTCTTGCAGAACTCGTCAGACTTTATGAGCGCGTTCTTCAACCTGATGTCGTTTGGTTGTGCATGTGCATATGCGATCACGATGATCTCTTCGATCTGCATCCATCACAAGTATCCGAACTGGAAGAGTGAAAATGAGGTCAAAGGCGGCGATGCTTTCAGAGTATTGGCTTGCATTATCGCTGTTGCTATCGCATTCTTCTGTACCTTAGGTCAAGGTATCGATTCCTGGATCTGCTTTGCTTGCTATCTTGGTGTCGGTGTCATCTTATGGTTATGGATGGTCTTGGTTCACTGGAAGAAACATCCGGTTGAGATCGAAACACTCGATGGCGTAAAACGCTTCTGATATCATGGGTAAAAAAGAAGATAGTGAACCGAAAGGGTTAAAGAAGAGTCTTCATCTCATCTACGTCTATGCCATCGCGGCTGGCGCTATCTTTACCTTTATCGGTTATTGGGATTCTGTATTCTACGAGTATTGCGGAGCGGGAACATTCTTAGCTTTCGCTCTGATGACGATACTTATCTTACCCATCGCATCGGTTTATTGTGAATTGGCACCACTGTTTCCGAAAGCCGGTGGTGAACTGATATACAATACCGTTGGGATCAATAAACATGTCGGTTTCTTTACATCATGGCTCATCATGGCAGCCTGGATCGCTGTTCCGCCATCCGCTGTTATGGCGATCGTCACCTGGTTATTCCATGTCTTTCACATCGAAAGCACCTTTATGGTCGTAGAGATCGTGGCGCTTGTATCGCTGATCGGCTATTGTGTATTGAGTTTGCAGAATGTTGAGATTGCCGGCAAGATCCAGTTGTATATGCTCATCTTTGCGATCCTGGGATGCTTGGTAGCGACGGTTGCCTTCATGTTCTCGGGTGTATGGAGCTTTGATAATTTCAAGAACTTCTTCTATTCACAGCTTGATTCACATTTCGGAATACCGTCGTGGGTCATTGGTATGGCTATGCTCATAACACCGTTTTTCGGATTTGAAACGGTTCCGCAGATGGTCGAAGAAGGTGACTTCCCGATCAAGGATTCAAATAAAGCGATCCTGGGATCGATCCTCACCTGCGGTATCATCTACGTCATCTTCTTCTTCGGACTTGGCGGTATGCCGGTCCAGGAGTTGGTCGCCGAGGGTGGCGCTGCCACTGATGGTTTCTTAGCGATCACCATGATGGAAGAATTAGGCGGTGGATGGAATATCTTCGCTGTTGTATTCGGAGTCGCCGCGATCCTTTGCGCGATTGGTACATGCCTTCTCGGTTTCTGGCTTTCGACTGTCAGATTACTGTATGCGATGGGTGAAAACAACTTCTTACCAAAGGTATTCACCAAAGTCAACAAGCATCAGCAGCCGATCTTGCCGAATATCTTGCTGTTAGTGATATCGCTGATCTTCCTGGTCATGCAAAATGCCGGTACTTTCATGAACGATTTCTTCAACCTGATGTCGTTTGGTTGTGCATGTACATATGCGATCACGATGATCTCAGCGATGCGGATCCATAAAAAACATCCGGAATGGAAGTCGCCATATAAACTAAAGGGTGGTGATTTCATGCGGATATTCGCGCTCATCATCGCGATCGTCATCGCCTTCTTCTGTACTTTGGGTCAAAGTATCGGATCATGGATCTCGTTTGCGATCTATCTGGGCGTTGGTGTTATCTTATGGCTATGGATGGTTTTCGTCCACTGGAAGAAGAATACCGTGGAGATCGAAACACCATCAGGCATAGAAAAGTATTAGACATTTAAAAGGAGGAAAATAAAATGGCTAAATTAGATGGAAAGGTAGCTCTCATCACAGGTGCTGCCGCTGGACTTGGCGAGGGTATCGCCACTGTTTACGCATCATACGGTGCAAAATTGTGCATGGTCGACTTATCAAAAGATGTTGAAAAGACCGCAGAAAAATTAAGAAAAGAATACGGTGCAGAGATCATCACTTATGTCGGTAATGTCGCTGATCGCGCTCAGATGGAAGAAGCAGCGAAGATGACAGCTGAAAAATTCGGTGAATTGAACATCGCTTGCTGCAACGCCGGTGTTTGCCGTCTGGCACCATTTGAAGAGATGACCGATGAAACACGTGATTTCCATATCGATGTCAATATCAAGGGTGTATGGAATACTTGTAAAGCAGTTATCCCTTACATGCTGAAACAAGGTAAAGGCGCTATTGTCATCGCTTCTTCAGTTACCGGTGATATCGTTGCGGATGCTGGTGAAGCTGCTTACGCTATGACAAAAGCTGCCCTAGTCGGTCTGACGAAATGTCTTGCTGTTGAATATGCTGACCGCAATATCCGTGTCAACTGCTCGCAGCTCGGTTATGCTCGTACACCAATGGTCGAAAAGATGGCTGTTGAGTCAAATCCGGAAGATCCGGAAAAGGCAATCGCTGATATCGCTGTCGGCGTTCCGATGAAGAGACTTGCTAAGCCTACAGAAGTCGGTGAGTTATTTGCATTCTTAGGCAGTGATGAATCAAGTTACCTGACCGGTTCACAGATCGTCATCGACGGCGGTTCAACACTTCCGGAAACGATGAGTATCGGTACAAACTAATTAACTGATAAAGCTAATTCCTATAAGAAGAAGGCGTGAGGAGATATGGTTCCCACGCCTATTTAGTATATATCTAATTTGTGGCATCATGACAAAATGATGTCTGTAAAACATGATCGTTTTATTCTTTCGGATCGAAAAGCGCTGATGGTAGTTGATGCTTTATATCATCCGGGATCAGCTTTCGATTTGCAAACGATCATCATCCCTAATATATGATAAAGCGATCATATTTTAATATTTGTCCGATCTGCATAGCAGATTTGTTATTTTGACCTTTGATTTTGCCCTTTTTAATGCTAGAATGATACGGTTAAAGGGGGCAGTATATGGAACTTGAAGACGTTAAGAAACTTATTGCATTTGATAAAGAAACGATGCAGAAAGTAACTGATGTTTACGATAAAAAGGCATCAGTCATCAAGGCGATCGCCAAGGAAAAAGATGAGATCGCTGAAAGTACTTGGCAGGATGTAGAGAAAAAAGTTCAGGAAAGAAAAGCAGAACTGGACCAAAAGATCGCTCAAGACAAGGTCGTCAGTGAAAGAGAATATGCCCGGATGGCTAAGGCCATGGAAGATAAATTCAACAGTAAAAAAGCGGAATGGGAGAAAGTATTATTTGACAACAGTGTCAAATAGTTTTAACTGGATATGGATGCTGTATTAAATGCCATGACGACAAAGACGAAGGCGATCTATGCCAGACGTCTTAAAGATACCGACTACAATAACCTCGTCCAGAAAAGATCGGTCGCAGAGATCGCCTCTTATCTTAAAAATGAGACGTATTTCAAGGACAGTCTCGAAGGGATCAATGAGAAGGCTTTACACCGCGGACAGCTTGAGATCATCATCCGCAATGATCTGATCCTCAGGATATCGAAGATCCTGCGCTATGCATTCGGAACCAATACTTCCGGAATTTCCAAAGCGATCGTCGTACAGTCAGAGATTAACATGATCATGACGGTCATCAGATCGTTTGTGGTGCGAGATTATGATCAGATCGTCGCCAAACTGCCGGTCATCATCGAAAACCAGATCTGCTTCGATATGAAAGCGATCGTGGCCTGCAGAAGTTTTGATGAGCTTCTGGAAATTTTGAAGAATACACCGTATTACGCCTTAGTCAGCAAATATGCCCCGAAAGAGATGGATGACTTTGACTTTGTCGGAATCGAACAGGAGCTGCATCGTTATTACTACGGTATGATGCAGAATTACGTCCGGGAAAGTTTTACAGGTGAAAGCCGGGAAGCTATCGAACAGCTTTTCAATACGGAAGTCGAACTCGACAATATTTCTAAGATCTATCGTCTTAAAAAATATTTCAACGCCAGTCCTGAAGTGATCAAATCATTGATCACGCCGATCTATTCGCGTTTTTCCAAAAAAGATATCGACGATATCATTGAACACACGGATGCTGATCATATCTTTGATCGCTTGCTGGCTTCAAGTTATAAGAGTTATATCAGGGAGAGTAATTTCCTGTATATCGAACATACGACCAAGATGATCAACTACAACATGGATCGCCATCAGATATTATTCAGCAGCGATCCTCGGCTTGTGTTGTATGCCTATATGTCTTTGATGGGTATTGAGATCGAAAATATCATCGATATCATTGAAGGTGTCCGTTACAAAGTGCCGGTCGATCAGATCAAGCGCATGCTTATATATTAGAGGATAAGGGGGGTAAGAAG
>CASEHR010000119.1 GCA_949287785.1 uncultured Bacillota bacterium
ATGATCGATAAAGCCATAGCCTCGCTTATGGTTAAAGCTCTTTACTGTTCCTTCCATAGTATTGCCCCTCTTAAATATGAATTGAATATCTATAGTGGTTGGATGTTAGATATTACGCCTTAATTATAGCTTAAATCTGCCTTTATGATCGTCTTTGTTCACAAAACATAGAGTCATTGCCTTAACTTGCTTTCTTTTCAGGGCTTTATAAGCCCCTGAAAGTGTCGATCCGGTGGTGATCACATCATCTACAAGCAGGATCTTCAAAGGCAAGATCGTTCCTTCCCTGACCCTGATATTACCGATCATCTTCCTTCTTTCAACGCTGTCCTTGTTTACTTGTGACATATCCTTTTCCATATACAGACAATCAAGGACCGGCATCTTCAGACACTCGCACATTTTAATCAGATGATCAAAACCACGCTTTTCTCGCTTGCGGGCAGAGCTTGGACACGGTATCAGCGTATAGCCGTGATAGCGGATCCTGATCTCATCCTTGATTGCATAGAAAAAGACATCCTTCAAGGCTTCATCGAAACACTCTTTGTATTGCAAAAGCAGATCCTTGATAAGCCCGTCATAACGGTAGAATGATCGGACTTCCATACCCCCAAGACAGCGTTTGTCTCTTTCGATCACAAGTTCATTACGACATCCGGTACATAAGTCATCGTCGCTGAAGTACATATCGATAAGATCGTTCCGATAATCAAATCTTTTATCACAATAGATACACCTTGTTCGCATCATCGATCTCCTTCAGCGCTCCTTTGATCGCTTCATCATTTTCTCTTGCCAGTATATATACCCGACCATCCGGATCCTTGAATGAACGACCGGCTCTGCCTGCCATCTGAATGATCGCCGCCTTATTGAAGATATTCTCATAGCGTTTATAGATGATGACATCGACACCTTCGATCGTAATTCCTCTTTCCAAAACGGAAGTAGCGATCACAAACTGATATATACCGGCTTTGAAGTCTTTGATGTTCGTGTTTCGCTCTTGTAAAGAACTGTATACATATGTGATTGAAAAGAAGGGTTTCAATATATGGTACAGTCTTTTACACATCCTGATCGATTCAACAAAGATGATGACTTGCTTACTCTCTTTTCTGATGATACCGATCAGTATCCCAAACAAGAAAACATCGATTCCGATGATGACCTTTGGCCGGGGTAACGGTCTTCCGTGTGGTCTTCGGTCAAGGCGCAGGATCTTAAGCGGTCTTTGATACATGAGCTTTTCGATCTCTTCATCAATAGTCGCTGTTGAATAGACGATCCGGCCGTTTTCATTCAGGGCGTTCAAGGCGATATTGTTTAAGACCTCATCGCCGCGAAAAGGAAAGGCATCGACTTCATCCAGGATGATGAGGTCAAAGAGTTTCAGGTAGCGATAGAGCTGATGGGTCGTACAGACGATAAGATCAGCATAGATCTCATCGGTATAGCCCTCACACACCTTGATCACCTTGCTGCCTTCAAAAGCTCTCTGATAGCGTTCAGCAAGCTCGATGACTACTTCCCGGCGGCTGATCGCATAACAGACCCTCTTCTTCCTCTTTAAAAGATCACTGATCAGCGGAATGACCATATCACCTTTACCGGCACCGGTAACGGCATACAAAAGGACATCATGATCCCTGACAGCAGCGATCAGTTTATCGGCGATCTCTTTTTGAAAGGGTGTCAATTCAAAAGCCAGTTTGTAATTACCATCAGAATCTATATCATATGCCGTCGGTTCGATATCCTCTTTGATCAAGATCCGTTTAAAAGAAATACATTTTCGGCAATAATACCCTTTTGATCCCTTATAAAAATAGTCAGGATCTCTGTTTGAACACCTTGGACATTTCATATGTCTGTATAAGGGTCAAAAAGCCGATAATCCTGACTGAATGATCGATATATCGATTTTATTTCATAAATAACGAAGATCTCCGTTATAGGTTATCTTATTGTTTAAGCCGTGACTTTCAACGACCCTTATCTTCGTATCATTGAAAGCACTGAGCACTTGTGTATCATCGGTATATATACAACCGCTGCCGATCGCTTTGCGATAAGCGTCTTTGATCAGGCTCGTCTTAAAAGCCTGTGGTGTCTTGGCTAGATAGAGATCTGTCCGGTCGACAGTCGTAACGATATATCCGTCTTTGACCTTTTTTACGGTATCCTTCACTCTATTAGCCAGAAGACAGGCGTCATCTTCCTTCAGGGCATCTTTGAGATCGTTCAGATCTTCAGGACAGATATCCGGTCTGGCACCATCGTGGATCATGACATGATCCTCCAGCACAAGATCAAGAGCTTTATAAACACTTTTATAGCGCTCATCACCACCGTCGCAAAAGACGATCTTTGGATCCTGCATTATCTTATCGCGATCTTTCTCTTCCAGAACGACGATGATCCTTTGACAATCAGTGTCGATAATAAACGGCTTTATCGCTTTATCCAGTACCGTAACACCATCGGTCTTGTACAAGACCTTGTTGTAAGAAAGACCTGATCTTTTACCCTGACCATAGGCCAATACGATCGCATCATACCTCATGGCTTCAGTATATCACACATATAAAGAAAAACTTACAGGCTGGAGCCTGTAAGTTGCTTTTACTCTTCGTTGTATTTGATGACCAGGCGTCTTTCCTTGCCTTCGCCTTCCGATTCGGTCTTAATATTCTTCATACCTTTGAGATATTCATGGATCACTTTACGCTCATCATTGCTCATAGGATCAAGCGCTACATCGATATGACTTCTCTGGACATCCTTTGCTACGCGCATGGCGATCCTTTTGACTTTGCGATAACGGTCTTCCCGATAATGACCGACATCGACTAAGACATCGATCCTTTCTTTGAATTCGGTATTGACCGCTGCCCTTAAGACCGTTGAGATGGCCTTCAGAGTCTGACCGCCTTTACCGATGAGGATAGCATTGTTCTCACCTTCAAGGATGACTTTAAAACCACCTTCGTCACGGGTAATGATCTCGATCGATACACCCTGATTCAGTTCACTGAAATAACCACCGAGATAATCGAATATGAACTCTTTGATATCCTGCTTTGTATAAGCTTCGATGGTAACGGAATTACCGATTCCGAATAAGTGTTTGGATTCTTCGAGGATATTGTACTTGATATCTTCTTTTTCACACCCCTGTTCACCGGCGATCTGATCTAAAACTTCATCCAGTGTCTTTCCTGTGTACTTCTTCATAGTGTAGCTTCCTCCTTTTTCTTAGAGCGATCCATGAACCATTGGATGAGCAAGGTCTTGGCAATGCTGATCGCACTTGAAATTATCCAGTAGAATGTCATGGCTGTCGGCCACATGAGGGCTAATATAAGGATAACAGCCATCATGATATACATCGATGACATCATCGGGTTCTTAGTCTCTTTATAAGGACGGTGATGCAGTTCGGCTTCTTTCTTCGCTTTACGCTTGTTGAGCCATTGCGGCAGAAGCATGCTTGTGACCTGGAATAAGAGCATGACCGCAAAGAACAGGATATATACCCATTCCCCATCCTGTAAGCCTTCGATCGGCGTACGTTCCAGGGAAACACCCATAAAAGTACCATAAGCTACAGCATAAGCTCTCTGGACTGCCTGATACATCGCAATGATGATCGGGAACTGGATAAAGGTTACAAGAAGCGAGCCGAAAGGATTGACATCATATTTCTTATATAACCGCTGGATCTCTGTCGATAGTTTGAGCTGTGATGCCTGATCGGTCTTGCCTTCATATTTTCTCTGGATCTTTTCTACTTCCGGCTGGATCATCTGCATCCTTTGCATCGCAACATTCTGTTTGAATGTCACTATCAGCAATACACCATTGATCGTCAACGTTACTAATAAGATCGCGATACCGACATTGGTATACGGTGTCAGCCAGTTGATAAACTGTGATAACGGATAGATGAAGATCGCGGCAAAGAATCCTTCGGTATTCCACACTTCACTAAAACTTGTGATGACCTTGTTGCCGATGCCTTGTACTTCATTCAGGGCGAACAGGACGTTCATGTCGTTTTCCTGCGGTATCTGACAACCGCTCATCGTAAACAACAGTACCACTATCGCCAATAATAATAAAACTCTCTTTTTATTCATCTTTTCTTTCCTTTTAAAACACTAAACAATTTTACAAGCTTTTATAGTCTTTTCCAAGTCTTTTTTATTGTCCGCAAAACTGTTGTCGATAAAACCCTGTTTGATGATGATGATGTAGTCATATATGCTGTCATCAAGATCGATCACATCTCTGACCATTTCTCTGAGCTGTCTTTTGAGTTTATTACGCACTACGGCATTGCCGAGTTTTTTTGACACGCTGATCCCGACCCGGCCGTGCTCTTGCTTTTTGTGGTCGTAATACACGACAAAACACCTGGAAGCCTTGGTATTCTTCTTGGTGATGATCTTTGTAAATTCTTCGTTTTTACGGACTCGATATGCTTTTTTCATGATCTTAATAAAAAAGTCACCGAAGTGACTTATTAAGCTGACAATACCTTTCTGCCTTTCCGGCGTCTTCTTGCTAGTACTTTACGGCCGCCAGCTGTCTTCATACGAGCTCTGAAACCGCATGTCTTTTGGTGTTTACGCTTGCTAGGCTGATATGTTCTTTTCATTTATACCGCTCCTTTCAATAAATCGCTATATAATGATAAAGATTTAGTGCATTTTTGTCAAATAATGTAGTAATATATCATGCATGGACATCAGAAAGCTAGGAAAGTTATTTGTTACCTGCTTCTACATCAGTGCCTTTACCTTTGGTGGTGGCTTCGTCATCGTTACTTTCATGAAAAAGAAATTCGTCGATGAATTGAAGTGGATCAGTGAAGAAGAGATGCTTGACTATGCAGCTTTAGCCCAATCTTCACCGGGCGCAATAGCCGTCAATGCGGCGATATTGGTCGGTTGGAAGGTGTTGGGGCTTGTCGGAATGATCGTTGCTGTCATCGCGACCGTTTTACCGCCGATGATCATCTTGTCGGTCATCTCCTTTATATATGATATCTTCATCACCAACGAGATCGTCAAACTCGTCCTTGAAGGTATGCAGATCGGGGTAGCTGCCGTTATCCTGAGCGTTTCGATCGACCTTGGCATCAATGTCGTCAGACAAAAGAACATCCTCTTCATCCTTATCATCATCAGTGCTTTCATCGCTGATATGTTCTTCAATGTCAACGTCATCATCACGATCTTGTCCTGTGCCCTTATCGGGATCATCAAGATCATCTATGACAGATTCAAAAGCGGGGTGATCGAATGATATATCTGGAATTATTATGGTCTTTTATTCAGATCGGTCTTTTTTCGATCGGTGGCGGCTATGCCGCGATCCCACTTATCCAGACACAGACCGTAGAACTTCATAACTGGCTGACGATGAGCGAGTTTACCGATCTTGTCACGATCGCCGAAATGACACCGGGACCGATTGCCGTCAATTCAGCGACCTTCGTCGGGATCAGGATCGCCGGACTTCCGGGGGCCCTCATCGCTACGTTCGGTGTCATCCTGCCTTCGATCTTTATCGTTTCCCTGCTTGCCTATATCTATCGCAAATACAAAAGCGCTAAAGGTCTTGATTCGATCCTTTCGTGTTTAAGACCAGCTGTCGTTGCCCTGATCGCATCGGCCGGTATTGCGATGTTGATCACGGCTGTAAGCGCCGGTGAAGTAATGATGTACGGCATCAGTATCACTTCGATCGCTATCTTCATAATCGCCTTTTTCATCTTGAGGAAATTCAAATTCAATCCGATCCTGGTCATGGTCGGCTGTGGATTGGTCAATCTCATCATCAGCTTTATATTCTGATATCATTAATGTAAGATCCCTGCCATCTAACTTGAAGACAGGGATTTTTAAAAAAGAGCCTAAAGCTCTGTATATTCATAGGCCATACGCGGGTCGCCGTCTGAAAGATATATGATACCGCAATATGCAAAGCCATGCTCCTTCAAAAGGAAGCGCATGATCTTATTATCCTGATAAGTATCGATACGGATGTGCTTGTAAGTCTTTTTGACATATTCAAACATCTTGTCGAATATACGACTGCCGCTCCTTTTAGCGATCCGATGGATGGTGACATAAGGGTCATTGCTTATCCATCTGCCGTCGATGACCTTATAGGTCGGATCTTCTCCCTGCTGAATCACAAAACACGCACATATCTCATCTTCTTCGATCACATACAACTGATCTTTTTCTATATCGTTTATCAGGACTTCATCTTGCGGATAACCATCATTCCACTGATGCAGATTACCATCTTTGCGCATGATCTTTTTGGCATCTTCAAACACTTCCCTGATGACATCAAGATCAGCGATCTTTGCCTTTCTTATCATCGTAATATCCTCTTCAATTCACTCAGATCATCGATAAAGAAATCAGCGGCTGTCTGATCAAAACCAAAGGTATGATCCCTTTTGGCGATGACCTTCATCTTGGCGCTCTTGCCGGCTTTTATACCGAGCGGTGAATCCTCAACGACGAGGCATTCATCGGTTTCGACCGCCAGTTTGTCCCGGCAGTAAAGGTAGATATCCGGTTCCGGTTTAGGTCTTTTGAAATCATCACCGGTCGTCTTTAGATCGAAAAGATCAGCGATCTTGTTTGCGACAAGCATCCTTTGGACATAATCCATGCCTGAGCTTGAAGCTACCGCCGTTCTGATCCCTTTTTCCTTAAGGTAGATCAGTGTTTCTTTGACATCATTAAAAGCCAATGTACTGAGATCGTATTGATCGAATCTCTCTTTACGATAACTGACGATCTTCTGTTCAAACTCTTCAGGTGTCAAACCGATATCATAGCCTTCAATGACCTTTTTAAAAGGATTCCACCTTTTATGCGAACCGATCAGAAGATAGAATCGCTCGACCGGGATCTTGTAATCATTCTCCCTGATAAAATCCTCATAGATCTTTTGTGAAAGATGTTCGGAATCGATGAGCACACCATCCAAATCAAATAATACTGCCTTGATCATACGCATCATTATAATAAAAAAGATACAGATTATAAAGGCCTGTATCTTGGTGGAGAGAACGATAAGCAATGCGATAAGTGAGAACGCATCTATTTTTACACCTACATTATCTCAATAAATTATGTGATTTTTATGTGATAATATTGAACTCTATGTGAATTATTTATTTATATTCACTATTATCATCTATCTCGACATCCTGCAGCAGTTCTTTGAATGGGGTGTTTTTGACCTTGTTTTCAAAAACCGGATGTTCACTTCGCATCCTTTTGATCTCATCAAACAGCGCTCTTGACGATTTGCGATAAGCGCCAAAAGAGAAGACTGCTACCTGGATCAGCTTGTCCGAGGTGACGACCGTAATACTGTAACGGTCTTTCAATTCACGGACCGTCCTTTGGATATACGCATCGGCGGTCTCGTCTTTGTCTGTGTAGATGACCTTCAGATCATCACCTTTGCTGGAAGGATTGTCGACATTATAGGCATCAAAGACTACCCACATCGCGATCCCTTTCATGCTTTGATAATAACTGAGTTCATCCATTAACCACGATATATCCGCACTGATATCCGGATCTCTTTTTTGCGTATAGAGAGCGTTATAACCATCGACGATATAAAGCGGCGGTCTCTTTTTCTCTTTGGATATGTACTTCTCGTCTTCCTTCTTGCTTTTGCGGACAGGTGCTTCTTTCTTTTGCGGATTTGATCTTGCAAAGACTCTTTTGACCTCATCGTCATCGATCTTTAAGCGATTATAGGTAAAAGTCGTCGTCTCTTTACGATCGATAAGCGGCTTGATATGAGCCAGTTCATAGGTATCAGCGAGGTCGGTGTAATAACCCGCGCCGTTTTTAAAGAAGATCGATCCGCTCATCTCATCAGGATCGTTATAAGGATCATATCCTCTTTCATCGATGATCTCTTTGCTATTTTTGGCGATATCATAACCATCAAAACTGTGTTCGATGTATATGTTTTTCCTCTTGATCAGATCACTGCTCAGAAGGGATTGGATATCATCCGCGCTCAGTGTTCCGCTTATCTCTTCACCGATCTTATAGTTACCGCCAAGCCTTTCGATATTGTAGATAACACCGGACATATCCGACTGATCGACTTTCATCCGGTATCGCTCATATGGTTCAAGAAGGATCAGATCGTTGTCCAAAAGAGCATTTCTGAGCGCAAAATCACAGGCTTTACGAACATCGTCATTGGTCGTATGGCTCAAGGAGGTCTTCAAAGCCAAGATCGTGATCTCGATATCGGTCACCTCAGCACCGATCAGCGTTCCTTTGATCGTCTTATCGGTCAGGTACTCACTGATGACCTCATAATAATGTCCGCAGACCCTACTGGGATCGATGACGCTTTTACCGCGTCCTCTTTTAAGCGGTCTGATCTTCAGATGGATCTCACAATAATGTCTTAAAGGCTCATAATGACCGATGCCGTAGCTCTGTCTTGTGATCGTCTCTTTATAGGTGACCTTGCTGGTGCCGAAAGTGACATCGATCCCTTCTTCCTTGAGTTTGGCTGTCAATACTTCCGTCTGCATATCTCCCATGAGCGATATGCTTATCTGTTCGCCGTCGTTTTGCACATTCAACAGGGGATCTTCTTTCTG
>CASEHR010000120.1 GCA_949287785.1 uncultured Bacillota bacterium
AGCGATCGCTTCGATGTCATCCTTGCGATAACCGTTGGCATAAGTAGAAAAGATCGCTGTCCTTTCACCGCAGTTGGTGGCTCCGTAAGAAGCATTTTCGATATTACAGCCTTTAAAAGTCCTGCCGTCTTTACACAAGACACAAGCTCCGACATTGTAATGACTATAGGGCGTATAGGCGTTTTTCATCGCCGCAAACGCTTCATCTAATAATCCCTGATATTTCATGATAACCTCCGTCCAATGATAAATATAGCGATAATAAGCGACATAAGAGCAGTCACCAAGACTGCTCCCGCTGCAATATCCTTAATATAGGCGATCTTCTCGTCTTTTTCCTTTGTGATCATGTCGCAAAGCCTTTCAATACAGGTATTGAAGATCTCGGCACTTATGACCATTCCAAAGCAAATGATCACTGCCAGCCATTCTGTACGACTGATCTCGATCATGACAAATACGACGATCGCGATCACCATCAAGATGACTTGGATCATGACTGAAGGGTCTTTAAGAGACTTCCCTAAACCCCGGAAAGCCACCAGAAATTTCTTCATCGCAGATCTTCCAGGATCGCTTTCTGATGACTGAACATGATCTCTTCATCCTCTTTGGTCATGTGATCATAACCAAGGGTGTGCAATAGGCCATGGACAAACAAGAAACAGAGTTCCCTTTTCTCGCTATGACCATATTCTGCCGCCTGATCTTTGACTGCTTTAGTGCTGATAAAGATGTCACCGAGATAAAGTTCATCCTCCTCGAGTTCACTCGCTGAGTCGATCTCGGCAAATGTGATCACATCAGTTGCTCGATCGATATGACGATAATCACGGTTCAGTTCGTGGATCTTGTCTTCATCGACCAAGATCACACTGACATCATAATCCGCTTTGATATCAAGCGTCTTGAATGTCTTTTTAAAATAAGACCTCAACGCAGGATAATAAGCTTTGTATGCTTTTTCGTCAGTCAGATTACGGATATGTAAAGACATTAATAGTTTTTCTTCTCTAATTCAAAGTATGCTCTGGCATGATGACATACCGGGCATTCTGCCGGTGCCGATTTACCGACATGTACATGACCGCAATTACGGCAGACCCAAACTACTTCTTCATCACGATCGAATACGCGTCCGCTTTCAATATTGCCCAAAAGAGCTAAATAACGTTCTTCGTGAGTCTTTTCGATCTTACCGACACCCTCCATCTGCTCTGCGATCGCCAGGAAACCTTCTTCTCTTGCTTCCTTAGCCATCCGATCATACATATCGGTCCACTCATAGTTTTCTCCCGCAGCAGCATCCTTCAGGTTTTCCACTGTTGTCGGTACAGCACCGCCGTGTAAAGCCTTGAACCATAATTCAGCATGTTCTTTCTCATTGGCAGCAGTATCTAAAAAGAACTGAGCGATCTGTTCGTATCCTTCTTTTTTTGCTTTCGATGCATAGAATGTGTATTTGTTTCTAGCTTGTGATTCACCGGCAAATGCCTCTTGCAGATTCTTTTCTGTTTTTGATCCTTTTAATTCCATAATTCAATACTCCTTTATCTGTAACCTGATTATATCATTTTTGACGATCCTTATATAGCTTTTTAGTCTTATCGATGATCTCTTCGATGTGACTGAAGAGATATGATATGACAAACCCCAGGATGACGCATAAAACATACCCGACAAGGCTTATATCAAAATGCAGAGCACTGATACAGGCCGGTGTAATGACTTTAGGTGCCATGCAGATAAAAAGACCGAAGATAAAACTGAAAGTCGCCGTATAGTGTTTATCTAAGAGCTTGTTCATAAAATAAGACAGCACCAGGGCAAATGATCCAAGACCTAAGGCCATCGGCACCAATGAAACAATATCGAAATCTGCCAGAGCCTTGACATAAACTTCATAAAGACCTAAAGCAGATAAGGTCGAAGCACTGTCAAGACCGGGAACGATACTGGCAAGTGCGACAACACAACCGATAACAAACGAGGTGACGGTACCGGCTCCGTCTAAACTGAAAAGACCGCCATTGACATAAAAAACAATGATCCCGACAATGATAGCCAAAACGGTCATCAAGTAGTATTTATTCTGATAACCATACTTTCTGACCTCGCCGTAAAAGGCCGGTAAAGTGCCTAAGATCAGTCCGAAAAAGACAAATCTTGTGATGATCTCAAAATTGCTCAGCGCCGCATCGATCACTTTTGAAAAGCCGATGATACCTAATCCGAATCCGCAAAACAAAGGGATCAAAAAGAAAAGATTGGCTTTGAAGTCCTTGAAGATCGTTCCGATAGCTTTGATCGTCTTTTCGTACAGACCAAAGATAACCAGTAATACACTGCCTGACAAACCGGGGATTACACCACCGATCCCGCATAAAATACCTTTTAAGAAATTTTTCATATCTACCTACTTTTTCCAAGGAACGGCATCATTTATTGCCTTATATCGATATATGGCAATCATAATGGTCCTAGCGTCACTTATTCTAACATATACATCACCTGTAAACCATAAGACTTCAGCGCTTGTCGTTCTTCTTTCAGCTGTCATCGATCCGCTGATCGCCAGTCTGATGTTTCCGTTTTTGATGATATCGATAAGCGACTTTGACAATAATGACATCTATATCAAAGACATCGTCTATATCTTCGTCACCCTGTGCTTTTTTAAAGACATCCGTCCTGATGCTCATTCATTATTGCTTATTCTCTTTCTTTTCAAAGTGACGACGATCGGCTTATTCGGTGAAGGTGATGTCTATTTGCTTTTAGTGACATCTCTTTTTGAATCCTTTACAACATTGATATTCATCCTGTACATCGCCTCTTTAGTGGCCCTGATCCATCAGTTATATACAAAAAGGACCTTTGTTCCTTTCGGTCCTTTTATAATGATTGGTCATTTTCTGGCTCTGGCTTTATCTTGAAATAGAAGCGACTGTATTCACCCAAGACAGACTCGACACCATATTCCAATTCATGAGCTTCCAGGATCATCTTGGCTAAAGACAGGCCGATACCGCTGCCGACCAGTTGCCGCTTATGTTCTTTGTCGACCTTATAATAGCGGTCCCATATCTTGTCGATATCCTCTTCGGCTATTCCCTGCCCATTATCCAAAACGCTGACGACCACTTCATCACCTTCTCTTTTTGACATCAGCGTGATCTTAGGTTCGTCTTTGTCGTTGTAATTCATGGCATTGTTGATGAAATTGTATAAGACCTGACGCATTCTGGCATCATCGATCTCACATTCGACCGTCTCATCAAGATCAAGGGAAAAATCAATGTGCTGATTCTCCAGATAGATATGATACTGATCGAATACCGAAGTCAGAAAACGATTGAGATCCGTCTTTTCCTTATGAAGATCCAATTTACCCAGTTCAGCTTTGGAAAGATCCAGCAGATCGTTGACAAGATAAGACAAACGTTTAGCTTCATCAACGACAAGTTTGATATTCTCATTGGTCTTCTCTTCATCAAAATCGATCATCATCTCACCATAACCGACGATCATCGTAAGCGGCGTTCTGAGGTCATGAGAAATATTGGACAAAAGCTCCTTGCGGGCAACATCAGCCTGTTTGATCGCTTCACAAGAATCGACCAAGGTACTGTTTATATCGACCATTTCCGACACTCTGGTCTTGATCTCATCACCATCATATATCCCCTCAGGCAACGTCTTGGCACCTTCATTGATCTTCTTCAGCGGTTTTACAAAGATCAATGAGAAGATCAATGCCAGTATGATGACAAAGACGATCACGATGACAAATATAAATGCGAACTGGCTTTGGATAGTATCGGTAACCGTTGTCAGATTATCGACCGTATATGAAGCTACGATCAGATACTGACCTTCGGAACTGTCGATCGTGTGCGCCACCGCCTTGAGGTTGATCGTATCGGTACCATATCCTACAGCCCCGATACCAGCCAGACGATTTATCTCAAACGATGCTGTACCACCACTAGCTAATGTTTCATCGCGGATGATGTCTTTCTGTTCATGCGATAGAAAGGTCAATGAACAACCGGTCAGATTGCCTGAATCATCGACCTGTTGGGTGACATAATGATCATCCAAGTCATATTCATCTATCATCTGATCATCAGGTTCGATGAGTATACAGGTATTCTCCAGGTTTGCCGTATTGCCGATCTCATCGACGATATACTGATAGTCGTAATAATCGACATGATCCAATGTGACATTATCTAAACGCCTTTGCGCAGATGTGACGACATCTTCAAGACTCATGTAGACACTCGACACGTAAAAATCTTCCATCATATTGACCTGGAAGAAATACATGATTCCCAATAACGATACGACAAAGACCAGCAAAACCGTCGTCAAGATGACGGTCATCGTCAATCCTCGCCTTCTACGCGTTCTTCTCAAAGCGGTAACCTACTCCTCTTATCGTCGTGATATATTTAGCGTAAGGACCTAATGTCTTGCGCAATAATTTGATATGTGTATCCAAAGTCCGGTCATCTTTAAAATAACCATAACCCCAGATCTTTTCTAAAAGAGTCTCTCTTGTGACAGCTATACCCCGGTTTTTAACAAGATACAGCAACAACTCATATTCCTTCAAAGACAATGTCTCGGGTGTACCGTCGATCGTAACTGTCCTGGCATCTTCATCGATGACCAGACCTTCGATCTTGATCCTTTCATCATCTTGCGGGCCTTTATTCATCCTTTTGAAGATGACACCGATCCTTTTCATCAGCTCATTGGTGGAAAATGGCTTGGCGACATAATCATCGGCGCCGACATCAAAACCGTAGATACGATTGTATTCTTCGTTTAAAGCAGTCAAAAAGATGCAAGGGATATCCTTGACCTTCCTGATCTTCTGATAAGCTTCAAAGCCATCCATCTTAGGCATCATGACATCCAGAACCACAAGATCAGGATCTTCTTTGACAGCCAGTTCATAGGCTTCTTCACCGTTTTCGGCTTCGATGACCTCATATCCTTCGCGCTCGGCGTACTTGCGGACAAGCTTACGGATCTTTTCTTCATCATCAGCTATCAAGATCTTGAGTGCCATATCAACCGATCACTTCCCTGACCTGATCAAAGTCATTTCCGTCATATTCTTCGATCTTTCCATCATCAGCCAGATCAGCCAAATATGGATCAAGCGGCAGACGACTGAGCAATTGTAAACCATGACGTTTGGCAACATCAGACGCAACATCCTCTTTGTAGATCATGATCTTCTTACCACAATCCGGACACTTCACATAAGCCATATTCTCCACAAGACCCAGAACTTTGGTATGGGTCATATTAGCCATGTTGATCGCTTTGGCAACGACCATCGAGATGAGTTTGCCTGCACCTGTCACCATGACCAATCCATCAACAGGAAGATCCTGTAAGACGGTAAGGGCGATATCCGATGTGCCGGGAGGCATATCGATCAGAAGAACATCAAGATCTTCCCAATAGACATCCGTATAAAATTGTCTGACCATACTGCTGAGCAGAGGTCCTTTCCAGATGACCGGCGTCTCTTCACTCTCCAGCATGGTATTGATACTGGCGACCTTGATCTGGTACTTGTCGGTGATACTTGGATAAATACCGATCCCATCACCTACCGTATCACCGGTGATCCCAAACATCTTAGGGATGCTGGGTCCGGTCACATCGGCATCCATGATCCCGACTTTATATCCGGCTTTAGCTAAAGAAACAGCCAGAAGCGAAGTGACCATTGATTTACCAACCCCGCCTTTACCACTCAATACGCCGATGATCTTTTTGATCTTCGTTGAAGGAAGCGGACCTTTATCTACCCTTTCATTACACTCTTTATTACAAGAACTGCAATCATGATTACATTCTGCCATATACAATACCTCTCTTATAAGACTTTAATATGATAACACAACTTTATGAATTCCCATAAGATAACACTTATATCATTAAAAATCATAAAAGACCTCATGTCGATGACCGGTATCCATACGATCCTTTTTATTATGCCTAAAAAGGTATTTTTATGATCAAATGATAATACTCCGGATCTATAAAGGGCAATAATATGCTTTTTTAGTCTATTATCTGATGATCTTGATAGCCTGGATCGCACAACATCGGGGACCGCCTTGTGTCAAAAAGACCGGCGAAAGTTCGAACAGGTCGATATGAGCTCTGGGGAATGCATCTTTAAGCGCTCTGCTTAATTTGCCTGCCATCTCTTCATTCATCGCATGGGAAATCGAAAACAGATAACTATCGTCGACACCTTTAGCCGCAAACTCTTTGAATATCGACTTTACAGTGCCCTTCACTGTTCGATCGATCGCGTATTTTTCAAGGCATCTGCCGTCTTCACTTTTTTTAAGACAGATCAAAAGCTTGAGCAACGAGCCTAAATTACCGACCGTTTTCGATACCCGGCCTCCGCGTTCAAGAAACTTAAGATCCATCGGTATCAAAAAAGAAATATCCGTTCTGTTAGACTTCGCCAGCATCGTCAGGATCTCTTCCTTGCTTTTGCCTTCCTTTGCCATCCGCAAGGCTGCCTCGGTCAAAGCTCTTTGCGGACCACACAGCGTTCCTGAATTGAAGACCGTCACTCTGTCCGGATGTCTGCATGCCTCTTTGGCCATGAGCGCCGTATCATAAGTGCCGCTCAGACCCTGGGCTATCGTTATATCGATGACTTCATCGCTTTCGGTAAGTTTATCATATATCCCGATCTTCTCACCGATACTGGGTTGCGAAGAAGTCGGAACTGCACCGTTGCTTATCTTTTCGATCAAAGTAGCTGTATCGATATCCTCGTATTCTCTGTAATCTTTACCATCGACCAGTACGCTTAGCGGCGTTACTTCCAAGCCGATCTTATGTGCTTCCTGTCTGGAATACAATGTACAAGTATCGGAAACGATCTTAATCATATACACACCTCCTGAAGCAATAATAGATTATCTGTTTTTTAAAGTCAATTCATCTAGTATTTATTACTAGGTATGAATGTGGTATATTGTACTCATGGAAGACGTGAATATTAAAGAAAAAGCGCAAACACTGAAGGAGTTCAAACTGCCAAGGTGGGATGAATTGCCCGATTTTGATATCTATATGGATCAGGTAGTCAATTATATCAATCAGCACCTGATGGCATTGAATATCGATGATACCGATAAGCCGTTAACTCCCAGTATGGTCAACAACTATGTCAAAAACAGCATCGTCAAAGCGCCGGTCAAGAAACATTACAAACGATATCACCTGGCTTTTCTGATCGTTGTGATCGTTTTGAAGCGTGTGTATTCTTTAAGCGAGATCTCAAAGATGATCGAGATCCAGACGACGATGAAAGACAGCGACCTGAAATCCGCCTATGATACCTTCGGTCTTTACTTTGAAAGATGTCTCAAGACGATCCTTGATCATGGTGATCTGGATAAGACCGGCATTCACATCCAGAACGAATACCAGGCACTGCTTTTGAACATCATCAAGTCGGTTGTATTGAAGATATATGCCGAGATGATCATCTCTACGATCTGAATCCGAGTCAGTATATACTATTAAATCGTTTTACTCCCCAGGTGCTTAAGAACCTGATCAGCATCACATCGATAAAGATAAAGAAGAGACTTATGATAATGATATATATCAAAGGATCAACGAGATCATAGACCGAGGCATAAAGAAGACTGATAAAGATATATATCGCCAATAGGCTGAAAAGTGTCACTGTTGAAGAGAAGGATCTCTTGATCAAAGCCACTTCGCTCAAGTAGTCCAGTCGTGGTCTTGAAAGATTGATCACAAGGCCATACAGGGCGCTGAAGATGACAAAGATCAGCGGAACGAAGATGACGATCAGGGATTCAATGATATCAAAACCGAAAACAACACTGACGACGATCGACGTGACGATACTGAAAGGAGCTGAAACTACGATGTGAGTGAGAACTTTGGCAAAGAGGATCGCCTTTTCACTCAACGGCAGGCTCTTGATGATACCGATGCTTCTCCCTTCCAATGAGATGCTGACTGATGAGATGATATTGAAAGAAGACATGCTGCCGATAGCGATCACAGCCACAGGCATCAGCGGTATCCCAATCGTATTCAAAATGTTCAGATCGTCATGATCGATGATAAGATAGACGATCAATAAGATCTCTACCAATATGCCGGACATCGCATTCATCATGACCATGAAATTGCCGCAATAATGCCTGATCTCTCTTTTGATCATGGCGATCATGAGATGATTGCTTTTGACTTTACCGAACCTGAATCCGCTGCGGGAGATCCTATCTTTGGTCGTTGCCAGCCTGATGAAATTACGATCCAGGATCTTAAAGACGACAAAAAACGGGATGATACATAATGCCAGCGATATCAAAAGATCGATAATATTGCCTTCACTGACAGCTTTACCGATGATCGCCAATAACGGAAAGACCTCGACAGAATCCCTGATCAGCCCAATGCCGAAAGCCAGAATATACTCGATCGACTCACCAAGCTTTATGGTCAACCGGATATAAAACCCCATGACCGCGATGAAGAAAACTGCACCGATGACATTTTTAAACCGGCCCGCGACCCTGTTCAATAAAGCTATGCCATATGCCGCTATCAAAGCCAGAGCGATCGCCGGCAGCGGAACAGTCAGATATTCCAAAACAAAAGCCAGATAACCGAAAACCGGCAAGACCGCAAACCCGTGATACACGAAAAAAGCCGGCAGAAAGATGACCGCCTCATATAGATATGACATCATAAGTATGACAAACAATCTGCTCAAGACAATATCCGTGCTTTTGATCGGTAAAGACATGAGCAGTTCATTATCCTTAGCTTTGTATATTTCACCATACACCAACATCACATCGATGATCAAAAGCAAGCAGAACGATAAGATGACAATCATTGTGAAATAAAGCCACTCATCATCCGATCCGATAAGCAAAGAAGCTAAAAAACCGAACATGCCGCCGAACATCATCATAAAGACGCCGGCAACATAAATAAAAAGGACAGCGACCAGAAAACCGATCAGCTTTTTAGCTTTATTGCCGGAGCGGGCATCCCTGAAATTGAAATACCGTTTAAATCTGATCTTGATCAATTCCGCCAGCATCATTCACCTTCAAGTTCTAAGAAGACCTGTTCTAACGTATCATCACCTATTACTTCTTCCATCTTCCCATGTCTTATCAGTCTGCCGTTTTTGATGATGCCGATCTGATCACATAGCTTCTGCGCCACCTCCAAAACATGAGTAGAGAAAAAGATCGATCCGCCTTTTGCGCAAAAATCATGCATCATCGTTTTTAAAGTATGCGATGCCTTCGGATCGAGTCCTACAAACGGTTCATCCATAACGATAAGCTTCGGGTCATGCATGAAAGCCGCTATTATCGCCAGTTTTTGTTTCATGCCATGGGAGTAAGAACTGATAACAGCACCGAGATCATCGACAAGTTCAAGATCATTGGCGTATTGGGCTATCTTCTTCTTTCTTTTATCATCATCCATTTCAAAGACATCGGCGATGAAATTCAGATAATCTATCCCCTTGAGATATTCATAAAGATCCGGATCATCCGGGATGTATGCGAGCTCTTTTTTACATGCCAGAGGCTCTTTGATGATGCTTTTACCGTTGATCAGAACATCCCCTTTTTCAATCGGAAGGATACCGACGATCGATTTGATCGTCGTCGTTTTACCGGCTCCGTTATGACCGATAAATCCATATATCATTCCATTATCTACACTCAGCTTCAGGTCATCTACAGCGATCTTATCGCCAAAAGACTTTGTCAATCCATCGATCTTCAGCATATCGTTATCTCCTTCACTGCTATTATGCACCTGATCGATCCGAAACAAAAGCATAATCGTCTTCACTAATCGCCTATTGTATGACGATACCGCTCATACGTCTCTATTACGATCAGTACATCATGATAAAAAAGACTTCCATTTCCAATAATAGGATACTTATTATATAATGGCTGACGGAGGTTTATTTATGGCAGGTTATGTTGTAGTCGGATGTCAATGGGGAGATGAAGGAAAAGGGAAGATCGTCGATTATTTGGCGAAAAAGATGGATTATGTCGTCAGATTCCAGGGCGGCAATAATGCCGGTCATACGATCGTAGTTGACGGCAAGAAGATCGTCTTGCATCTTTTGCCATCAGGCATCTTATCAGATAAAGCACTTTGTATCATTGCAAGCGGAGTCGTTATCGATCCTTTTGTCCTGATCAAAGAGATGGAGGTACTGAAAGAAAACGGTGTCAATGTAGATCATTTGCGGATATCGGATCGTGCCCATCTCATCATGCCTTATCATATTAAGCTCGATGAGCTCCAGGAAGCAAAGCTGGGTGGTGCCAAGATCGGAACGACCAAGCGCGGCATCGGTCCCTGTTATGCTGACAAATACACCCGGATCGGCCTGAGGGTCGGTGATCTTGTTGACTTCAGTTATTTCAAGGAAAGACTGGAAAATGCCCTCAAGATCAAGAATGAAATGCTGGTAAAGCTCTACGATGAAAAGCCATTTGATATAAACGAGATACTGGAAAGCTTCAAAAAGGTCAGAGAAGTACTGCTGCCTTTGATCATCAACTCCAGTGAAGAGATCAATATGGCTTTAAACACCAAAGCCAATGTTTTGTTCGAGGGCGCGCAAGCCAACATGCTCGATATCGACTATGGAAGTTACCCGTATGTCACAAGTAGCAATCCGACGATTGGCGGCGTTATCTCCGGAGCTGCCATTTCACCAAAACATGTGAAATATGTGATCGGAGTCTTGAAAGCTTACTCAACAAGAGTCGGTGAAGGACCGTTCATCACCGAACTCAATGATGAAAACGGTGATATCATCTGTGAATTAGGCGCTGAATACGGAGCGACCACCGGGCGGAAAAGACGCTGCGGCTGGCTCGATCTTGTCGTCGTCAAACAAGCATGCCAGATCAATGGGCTCACCGATATCGCCCTGACCAAGATCGATATCTTAAGTGCCTTCAGTGAGATCCCTGTCTGTGTAGGCTATCAAAGAGATGATGGTGAGATTATCAAGACAGTACCAAGCACGATCGCAGCTTATAGCGGACTGACACCGGTATACAAGTACTTCAAAGGATGGCAAAAGGATATCTCAGATATCCGACGCTTTGAAGATCTGCCGCTTGAATGCCAGGAATATATCCGTTTTATCGAGAAATATACCGGCGTACAGGTCTCAATGATCTCCGTCGGACCGGATCGTGAACACAACATCTATCTTCACGATATCATCGCCTGATCACCATCAAATATATCAGATCAAAAAAGAGGCTTAAGACCAGAAATCATAAGGTCTTTCAGCCTCTTTTTGTCACAGTATACCGACCCGTTTAAAGATCGTATCGACATTACGCAGATGATACATCAGATCAAACGCATCATCGACCTCAGCCGGACACAGATGATCCATGACTTCCGATGAAAGGATCAGCTCTTTGAAAGATATTTCTTCATTATAAGCTTTTAAAGCCAAAGGTTGGATAAGGTCATATGCTTCTTCACGGCTCAATCCCTTTTCCACCAGACAATTCACAAAACGGCCGGAAAAGATGACACCATGCGTCAAATAGATGTTCCTGATCATCCTTTTCTCATGGACCATCAGTTTATCCAGGATATTATCCATTCTTTGCAGCATGTATTCGATCAGCGTCGTCGCATCAGGAGCGATGATCCTTTCAACACTGGAGTGAGAAATGTCACGTTCATGCCATAGCGCATTATCGTCAAGAGCGGCGCCGGCATATCCTTTGACAACTCTGGCAAGGCCGCAGATGTTTTCCGATCCGATCGGGTTCTTCTTGTGCGGCATGGCACTGGAACCCTTTTGTCCTTCGCTGAAGTATTCATTCACTTCGCCGACTTCCGTCCGTTGCAGATTCCTGATCTCAAAGGCGATCTTTTCCAGTGTGCTGGCTATCGTCGCCAGTGTGTTGAAATATTCGATATGACGGTCTCTCTGTAAGACCTGTGTCGAGATCCTGGCACTACCGATATCGAGCAGGCGGCATACCTCATCCTGGATCTCCGGTCCGACATTGGCAAATGTGCCGACAGCACCGGAGATCTTGCCGACCTCGATATTATCAGCCGCATGCTCAAAGCGTTCGATATCCCGGTTCAGTTCATCATACCAAAGGGCAAACTTAAGCCCGAAAGAAGTTATCTCAGCATGGATACCGTGAGTCCTGCCGATACATGGCGTATCTTTATATCTTAACGCCTGTCTTTTTAAGGTCTCACTCAATCTTTCGAGATCTTCTTTGATATAGATATTCGCTTCCTTATACAAAAGCGCATAAGCCGTATCGACTACATCCGTACTGGTCAAGCCGTAATGCAGCCACTTCTTTTCTTCGCCGAGATTCTCATCGACAGCTCTGGTAAAAGCGATCACATCATGCTTGGTTATCTTTTCGATCTCGTTTATCCTTGCGAGTCTGAAATCCGCTTTCGCCAGGATCTTTTCGAGATCATCATCCGGCACGATTCCGTATCTGTTAAGTGCCTTTAAACTGGCTAGTTCTACATCCAGATACTTACGATAACGGTTTTCCAAAGACCATAAACGGCCAAATCTCTCTGTGGTGTAACGTTCGATCATTCGCTAAATAAACTCTCACTTTCTTCATCACTTGTATGTTCGGGCAACTCAGGCAGATCACTCAAACTCGCCAATTTGAAACTGTCCATAAAGGTCTCGGTCACCTCGTACAATATAGGTCTTCCCGGCGCTTCCGAGCGGCCGGCTTCTCTTATCCGGTCTCTTGCCATAAGTTTCCGCAACATCATATCCGAACCGACACCCCTGAGATCTTCGATCTCAATGCGTGTGACGGGTTGTTTATAAGCGATGATCGCCAAGGTCTCGAGAGCACTTTGTGAAAGGGAATTGGTCTTGGTAAGATCAAGCAGCCTTTGTGCATACGGATGGACCTCTTTTTTTGTCAGAAACTTGTAATACCCACCATAATCAACCAACTCTATGCCATAATCTTCCTTGGCGTATTTTCTTTGGATATCCTTAAGAATATCCAGAGCCTCATTGTATTCGATGTCCATAGCCATAGCGATCTGTTCGATTCTGACACCATCTTCACCAACGATATAGAGAAGCCCCTCAACGATTGCCATCGCATCTTTCGGACCTTGAAGATCACTTATCTTTTCGACTCTGGTCACAAGGCTAGGTGTATGTTCGAAAAGCCACTTTTCTTTTTCATCCATCTCATGAATCATCAATTCTTCAATGATCATCCTGCACTCCTTTTGAGATATATCTCATCTCTGTTACCGACTTTAAAATCCAAAACACTGTCTTTGATCAGTTCCAGAACAGCCAAAAAAGTCACGATCGCCTCTTCTGCAGCTTTACAGTCATCGATCAATTCTTCAAAAGTAAAGACATCGGGCAGATCTTTCAGCTTCGCCCGGATCGCTAATAGTCGATCATCGATCGATATCTCTTTTTGCGTATAACGGGTAGCGATCGGTCTTTGCAGCTGGACCCGTCGCAAGACACGATTCATCGCTTTGTACAGATCCTGGATATTGCCATCATAATGACCGTCCTCGGCATCTTCAAATCCTTTTTCCTCACTCATCGGTTTTGCCATCTGATACAGACGGTCTTCATAAGCCTCATAAAGCCTTTCGCTGACTTCTTTGAACCTCTGATACTCTAAAAGCCTTCTGACCAGATTCTCCCGCGGATCTTCCTCATACTTATCATCGATACCTTCATCTTTTTTAGGCAAAAGGCGTTTTGACTTGTATTCGATCAAAGTCGCAAGTTCTACCAGATATTCGCTTTCTACTTCCAGCTTAAGTTCTTCCATGCGATCGAGATATGCCAGATACTCATCGCATAAAATACTGACATCCAGATCAAAAATATCAAGTTTATTCTCCCTGATCAGATGAAGCATCAGATCAAGCGGTCCTTCAAAATGTTCTGTACTCGCTAAAAAAGGCATATTTCTCCCTTAATATTATAACAAACTATCACTTGTACAAAAAACATGATTTATATAAAATGAAACCAGTGAGGTATACATAATGAAGATCGTAATAGGAAATGACCATGCCGGTCCGGTATTGAAAACAGCGATTAAGGAGCATTTAAAAGACCGAGGGATCGATGTATTGGACCTCGGTGTCAAAGTCGGTGAAAAGATCGACTATCCCAAGATCGCTGAAGCGGTAGCTTTAAAGGTCGCAAACAAGCAAGCAGATCTTGGTATAATCATCTGCGGTACAGGCATCGGTGTTTCGATCAGCGCCAATAAAGTCAAAGGCATCAGAGCCGCTTGCGTATCGGAACCATACAGCGCAAAACTGTCAAGAGAGCACAATGATGCCAATATTCTGTGTTTCGGTGCACGTGTCGTCGGCGAAGAACTGGCCAAGATGATCGTCGATGAATTCATAGATGCGGAATTCTTAGGCGAACGTCATAAACGCCGGGTCCAGATGATCACTGATATTGAAAATAAAAGATAGGCAATGAAGCGCCTGTTTCAGACTGTTGAAAGATTTTAACTTCTCTTTTGTCGACAGTCTTTTTATTTCATTTTCAAGCCAAAAAGATATATGATCTTTTTTTCACCAGGTACCGCATATATTGTAAAAGACAGGCAAAATAATGCCTGCCTTTTTTAAATGACGATGTTGATCATCTTTCCTTTGATCACAAAGTATTTTTTGATCATTTCTCTGTCAGCGACAAATTTACGGATGTTGTCTTGAGCCAAGGCAGCATCCAGGATCTCTTCATCACTCATACCGGCTCGATCGATAAATTTAGACCTTACTTTACCATTGACCTGAACGACGTATTCGATCTTATCCTGAACGAGCTTAGCTTCATCGTAGGTCGGCCATGGGCGATAGGTAAGATCCGTCTTGCCTGTGAGCCTTTCATACATCTCATACCCGATAAACGGTGCGATACAAGAAAGCATCTGAACGAAATCGATCGCATATCCCCTGTACAATTTTTCTTCTTTATAAGCATCATTGATAAAGATCATCATCTGTGATATCGCTGTGTTGATATCGAGTGATGTGAAATCTTCAGTGACCTTTTTTACCAGGAAATTATACGAATAATCCAGTTTATGATCGTTCTCATCGCTGAGCTTTTCCGGCATCTCACACATGATCCGCCATACACGGTCCAACCACTTCCTAGCCCCGATGACACCTTGTGTACTCCATGGCTTATCGGCTCCTAACGGACCCATGAACATCTCGTATAATCGCAAGGTATCCGCACCATAATCTCTGACGATATCATTCGGATTGACCGCATATTCAGGGTAACGTTTACCCATCTTGATCCCGTTCTCACCCAGGATCATACCCTGATGGACAAGTTTTTTAAACGGTTCTTTATATGGGACCAGACCTTTATCGTACAGGTAATTGTTCCACATCCTTGAATACAGCAGATGACCGACTGCATGTTCCGGACCACCGATATAAAGATCGACCGGCAGCCAGTGCTCCATGAGCTCATAATCAGCGAATTCATGATCGTTATCAGGATCGATATACCTTAGGAAATACCAGGATGATCCGGCTGAACCCGGCATAGTGTTGGTCTCTCTTTGCCCTTTTTTGCCTTTATAAGTGACATTAACCCAATCGGTCGCTTTGGCCAGTGGCGAAGCGCCTGTTTTTGACGGACTGTAGTCATCAAGTTCCGGCAGAACCAAAGGCAGATCTTCAGAATCCAAAATCCCGGTCGTACCGTCTTCGTAATGGATGACCGGTATCGGTTCACCCCAATACCGCTGCCTTGAAAAGATCCACTCGCGGATCCGATAA